>JAEWIG010000118.1 GCA_023387295.1 Bacillota bacterium
ACCCGAATAAGAATCAAAGAATAAATGAGCTATAAAGCATGAGAATATTTTTCGATTATGTAAATCGGAAGTCATTCTTTAACTTAGCTATCTACTTCTTTTTCAAAAAAATAATACGATTTCCCAATGATTGTTTAACATTCCCTCATTCATTGCCGATATAAACAATAGTATATCTATTGCGATTAGGGAGTTGTTCGCCATGAAAATTGATACTGTGTCACATTCTAACTATTCCGTTGAGTATAAACCCTCGGAGGTTCAGAAAGTTAGTAATGTGTTAGGTGTAACGGATAATGAACAACAACAAGATCAACATCAACGTGTGCAGGATAATAAAAATAAAGATAAAGAACTAACGAAAAATGAAGCGAAGCAAGTGATTGATGGGATGAACGAATTTCTAAAACCAAAGCTAACGTCATTGAAATTTAAACTTCATGATGATTTAGACCGTTATTATGTTGAAGTGGTTGATAAGAAAACGGATAAGGTCGTTCGTGAAATTCCATCAAAGGAATTGTTAGATATGTACGCAAAAATGACGGAGTTTCTTGGGTTATTTATTGATGAGAAACTGTAATTAAGGAGTGTTGTAAAAGATGGATGCAATTCGTTTTTCAGGTTTAGCGAGTGGAATGGATACACAATCGATCGTTGATTCAATGATGAAAGCTGAACGTATGCCATTAGATAGATTAAATCAAAAGAAACAAACTTTAGAATGGCAACGCGATGATTATCGCGATATGAACAAGCTATTAAAGGAATTTGATACGTATATTTTCGATAATATTTATCGCCAATCAAAGATGCTCTCTAAGACTGTTACAAGCTCTAATAACAGCCTCGTATCAGCGACGGCTTCCTCTAGTTCTGCTAATATGTCGTATACGATTTCGGATGTGAAGCTAGCGACAGCTGCTAATAGAATTAGTGGTGTAATAAGTGATAAAGATAATGGGAAAAAGCTCGATCCAACAAAGAGCTTATGGTCACAACGGGGAGAACTTAAAAATAAGACAGATTGGGAATGGCAACAAGAAAAGGTCACAGATGAATTTACAGTACCCGAGAATAGTAATGGGAAATTTCAACTTTCGAAGGGCGCGATAGCAGATAAGAGTATAGATGCTCCTGATGAAGTTGCCATTTCGATTACAAATGATAAAGGTGAAATTGTAAAAAAATATAAAAATGCTGATATTATAATTGGTACCATTCCTGAAGAAAAGGATAGAGTTGAAGGAAAAGTATATGTTGATGGAAATACTGGAGAAATGGCTTTTAAAGATTCACTAGCAGCTGGGCATAAAGTAAAGGTTGAGTATGAATCCAATTATCTGGAATTTGGAATTAAGACGTATGACCAAAAAGGGGATGAACAACTTAGAACTTTTAAATTCGATGGCACAACATCATTGAATGATATGTTTAAAAAGATCAACCAAGGAAATGCTGGTGTAAACTTATTTTACGATAGCTATGGAGATAAAGTGGTAGCAACTCGTACAGAAACAGGGAAACTTAATCCTAGTGGTACACAAATAGACTTCGTAAATATTAAGCGGGAAGAAGACGGTAAAATAACAGAAACAGGTGATAATTTATTTTTTAAAAATGTTTTAGGCTTAGCTGATACGACTGAAACTTCAGGTGAAAATGCTGAATTTGTATTTAATGGCTTAAAGATGGAAAGACCATCTAACACCTTCACAATCAGTGATGTAACTTTTACACTGAATAAAGAATCTGCATCGGGTGGTGAATATTCAACGATCGGGATAAAAAACAATACAGAGGACTCCGTCAAAGTCATCAAAGAATTTGTTCAGAAATACAATGAATTAATCGAAAAAGTGAATGGCAAAGTTAATGAAGAGAAGTACCGTACTTTTACCCCATTAACGGATGAACAAAAAGCAGCTATGAAAGAAAAAGAGATTGAACAATGGGAAGAAAAGGCGAAGAGTGGATTATTACGTCGTGATTCAATATTGTCTTCTAGTCTAGAGAGCATGCGTTTAGACTTGTATTCTGATGTAGTCTCCAACGATAAAACGATGACGGATAAAAACTATAATCAGCTGGCAGAGATAGGCATAACGACATCGAAAAATTATCTTGAACGTGGTAAACTAGAAATTGACGAGGATAAATTGAAAGCTGCTCTAGAAGATAACCCAGAGGCTGTTTTCCAGCTCTTTATGGCTGATGGTTCTTCGACAGACACGTCGCAAATGGGACTTGCTAGACGAGTTCGTAAGACCATTTCTACGACTATGCAGAAGATTGAAGAAAAAGCAGGAAATACTTTTAAAACTGAAGACAACTATACGATGGGTAAAAATCTAAAGAAACTCAATACAGATATTAAAAACCTAGAAGCTCGTCTAAAAGTAAAGGAAGAACGCTACTGGAATCAATTTAACTCCATGGAAAAAATGATGCAGCAGCTAAATAATCAATCTAGTCAGCTCCTAGCACAATTAGGCGTGACTAGTCAAAGTTAATTCACTCTACACAGATAAGACAAAACTGCCTTGAGGATTAAAATGAAAAAGGGTGGAAACATTGGTAGTAAACAAACCATATCAAGCTTATAAACAGAACTCTGTCAATACAGCATCATCAGGGGAATTAACGATTATGCTTTATAACGGTTGTCTCAAGTTTATTACGCTTGCAAAAATGGCGATTAACGAGAAAAATATTGAAGAGCGTAATAAGAACTTGATTAAAGCGCAAAATATTATCCATGAATTGATGGTTACACTAGATATGAAGGTCGAGATTTCCAATCAGTTATTACAGATGTACGACTATCTATATCGAAGATTAATTGAGGCAAATACGAAAGCTAGTGTGGAGATTCTTGATGAGGTTGAGGGCTATGTTGTTGAATTTCGTGATACTTGGAAACAAGCCATTCAACTGGCAAAGAAGCCTCAAATGGCTGAAAGTGGACAAGTATAATGGAATCATTAGTCGGATTTATCAAGAAAACAAAGGAATTGCTTTCGCATCTAGAGGGTGATTTTCCAAGGGATGAACGAGAGTCCTATATGGAAAAGACGAATCAGCTTTTAGAAGAAAGAGGACAATTACTTAATAAGCTACCAAATCTAAGTGAGTTAAATGAAAGTACGAAAGAAGAAATGGTGCAGCTTGAAAAAAAAATGCAGTCTTTATTGAATGCTCAGCAAAATATGATTAAGAAAGATTTGCATTTACTCAAACTGCAAAAAAATAAAACTAGTCAATACCAAGATCCTTATGGAGACTTTTCCATCGATGGAATGTATTTAGATAAGAAGAAATAAAACAACTGGAGGTTTCACCATGGATATCGCACTAATGTCAATGGCACTAAGCCAAGGTCAAGTTCAACAACAAGCTTCCATATCAGTAATGAAAAAAGCAATGGATCAAGCAGAAGGTAATGCTGATTTTATCAATAAGATGTTGGGGGAATCAGATGTACAAGCCCTGCAGCACGCAGTACAACCTCATCTGGGTGGAAATATTGATATAAAGGGATAAGAAAAAATAGAGGAGTGGCCATGGCTGCTCCTCTATTTTTTACTAAAAATCAAAAGGAGTAGCCAAAAGCTACTCCAAAATTGTTTATCTACCCATTTCCAAGGCTTCAAACGCTCAAGCTTCTGCAAGAGCCTCATCCTCCCCAACACTCTCAATCCTCAACGACGAATCCTTCCGCAAATCAAAATATCCATCTTGAATTTTCACTAAAGGCTGATGGGGTTCATTATCATGAATAAAGAGAATTTGCGCTTCTTCTCCATTATTTAGCCTGACTTTTTCATGGAGATTCTGTCTCATAATGTATTTTACAAATGGAATGACAATAGCTGGATTTAATTGATGGCTATGAGCTTTGTCAACAAGCTCGTATGCACCAATAATGAGAGAGTTTTTTCCGGTGTCATGATGTTTCATCCTCATCCGGTTAAAGCAGTCTGCGACGGAGACAATTTGGGCGAAAAAGGGGATGCTGCCGTCCTTCCTTTTTCCTGGGTAGCCACTGCCATTTAATCGTTCATGGTGATGCAGGGCTGCTAAGGGAATCATGGGGTCTAGGTCAGGAATAGATTTTAAAAGCTTATACCCAAGCTCGGTATGCTTTTGTTCGGATTCTTCATTAAACAGGAGGTCCTCTATTTTATTCGTATCATCTGCAAGACTTAATAACCCGATGTTATGAAATAGCCCCATTTCGGCAAATAATAGACAGTCTTTTCTATTGTGTCCGAGGATTTTACCGATAATGCTAGAGAAAATCCCGACATTTACGCTATGCTGATAAAATTTCTCTTCCATTTTCACTTCAGCTTGAAGCACTTTTAGTATAGATAAATCACAAAGCGCTAAATCAATTAATTCATAATAACGCTTTCTTAAATCTGAAAGAACAATATTTTTATCTAGTGATAAGGCTTGGAATGTATCTTTTAAAAAAGCTGGAAAGGCTTGATATGGTTCTTTGCTTGGAGATTCCTTCCAATGGTATTGTGGCTTTATAGTATCCATGTCTACCGCTACTTTCGTTCCAAAGCGGTATTTTTGTAGCAAAAGGATATGGACTTCTTTTAAAATGGTACCTTTTCTTAATAATAAAAGTCCCTGCTCAGAGTAAATATCCTCACCAAGTGGATGACCAACTAAATCAAATGAAATCTGTACTTGATCCATAGTGAATCCCCTACCAATCTTCATAGATATTTCCATTATAAATACATGTACCTATATCAAATGTACCATTTATCACTTAGTAAATATACTGAAAAATACTATATTGTAAAAAATAGGAGAAAGGATTCATTTGGATATTCTAGCCAACTTATATCGCTCAAACCAGTCAGCCTTTCACAAAACCGACAAATCCAATAAACTATTTCACTGTACTAGCAGGAGTTTTATGGGGTAAAATAGAAATATAAACATATAGTCTTTTTTATTAAGACTAAGCGTTTTTTGCAAGGACCCCCCAATCATCATTGGCAGGCCAGAAAAAGGCGCGCAACATTTGCATAATGAAAAGGAGGAGTTCAC
>JAEWIG010000137.1 GCA_023387295.1 Bacillota bacterium
ACTGTCTCCCTGACCTACATCAATAAAGGTGATTTCTCCATATGGTGATAAAAGATTTCCTGAGCCATGAAATAAAAAAACACTAGCTGGCACAAGTGCAATCCTTATTAATTTCTTGCGACTAAGATTCCTCTCCCATAAAGAGAAAAATAATGGTAAAGCGATCATATAAAAAATAAGAGTAATGAAGGTAGGTCTCCCGAATGTAATGGTTGTAAACGGTAGAAGCGCTAGCTTTTCAGTAAAATAATCCATCCAAACAATAAGTTTATTTAATGGCATTAGGAGAAAATTAATCGAAGTACCGAGCAATAAATGGAAAAGGAAGAGAAGAATAATTAAAGGCAGTATAAGTAGTGAAAACAACGGAACAAATAAAACATTGGCAAAAGCAGAGACGAGTGAGGCTTCATAAAAATAATAAAACAAAATCGGTGTCGCAGCTAATTGGCATATGAAGGAAGTAGCAAAGAGAAGAGAAATTGGGTGAGTAAATCGTTTTAATAGATGGGGCGCCGACAAAATCAATGCAAGGCTTATACAAAATGACAATTGAAATCCGACTTCATAAATGACATATGGTGATATAAACGTATAACCAATAAAAACGATACTAATGATATCGATCGTTAATAGTGAAAGTCTCTCACCCCATTTTCTTAGGATAAGAAAAATAACCATCATACTGGCAGCACGGATGACAGAAGGTGCAGCTCCAGTTATCAACGTATAGCAGGGTAATAGCAACAGCAAAGCTGTAGTCATCTTTTCTCTCGTTATTCCTGCCCTAATTCCAATATAAAACAGCATTCCTGCTAGCATTCCAACATGAAGACCAGAGATGGCTAGTAAGTGAATAATACCAAGCTTTTGGTATGATTTTAATATTTCTGCTTCAATGAAATTTCTGTCACCAAAAAGCAGTGCAATGGCTAAAGGAGCTGTTTCTTTTGGAAAGTTATCATTTACATATGAAGTACCGTTTTGCCTGAGAGTTCGAAAAAATGAGAGGAAAGTTTCTTTTTGGAGGGTACAGTTCGAGAGGTTCAAATGATCTATCTTCAAAATCCAAAACATATTATTTCTGTATAAATACTGATCGTAATTAAATGCGTTTTGATTAGATGCTGGCAGCGGTTGCTCCAGACTTCCTTTTACTTTACAAACCATCCCTAACTTCATATATTCCGTTAACAGATGCTTTTCTTTTCCACTGTTTAGTTTATATCGCATAACTAATTTTTCTTGCTTAACAACATCCATGCCTACAGCAGAAAGTATATCTCCATCGATTTTCAAATCATCTTGTACATGAACAAGAAAATGCTTTTCATCCCCTAATAGCTTTGTCTTATTCGTCCTATCAACCAACTCACTCCTCGTAAAGAAAATAAGAAAAATTACGCTAATAAAGAACAACTCCTTGGAGGAAAAATCCTTTCTGCTATAAAAAAATAGAACGGTCCCTACAAACAAACTGAAAAAGATAAAGATATGAATAAATGACGCCAACATCCCTATAAGCGCGGCAAAGGTAACATAAATCCATTTACCCTTCAATCCTTCATAACCTCCTTATTAGGAAAATACAGAAAGGAGCTGTCCGATAAGTGCCTGGCTCCCTCCTTTCAACACAATATATAAAAATCTTTTCTATATACTTGTCGGAGGTGCCAGGCTCTTCGTTTTGGACAGCCTCTTACCGTTCATTACTTTCTTCTGGAAGGTGAACCACTTCAATATCCCTTAAAAAGGTTTCATTCCATTTATTCGGGTATCCGTGGCGATAAACAATCCTTTTAATACCTGACTGCGCAATCGTTTTTGCACACTTCTCACATGGTTCATGAGTAACAAACGCAGTTGCTCCCTTTAACAGTCCTCTATCTGCATGAAGGACTGCATTTTCTTCTGCATGCAATGTGCGAATGCATCTACCTTGTTCATTAATTAAACAGCCTGCATCTTCACAATGATCATGACCATGTATGGAGCCATTATATCCAGTCGATATAATATGCTTGTCCTTTACAATAACGCAGCCTACATGCAATCTCGGACAAGTAGATCGCGAGCCTACTTCACTAGCAATCGCTAAAAAATATTCATCCCAGCTTTTTCTTTTCATAATAATACCTCTTATCTTTTATTATTTTATGATGTTAGTTTAAGATGAGAAAAGCTCTTGGTCAATAATGGATGTCACTTTACTTTAATACTATTTGAAAGTTTCTCGAAGGTTTTTTCACCAATTCCACTAATTAATTTTATATCCTCAATCGTTTTAAACGGGCCATTCGTGTTACGATATTCAATAATAGCCGTTGCTTTAGCAGGCCCAATTCCTGGTATCGTTTGTAACTCTACTTCATTAGCAGTATTAATATTTATCTTCCCATCATTTTGCTCTTTGCTTGTTAATGCACCACTGGTTAGAGTTCCCCCTAATTCAACCGCTTCCTCGCCGATGAGCGGTACATAAATAACCATTTCATCCTCAACACGAATAGCAAAATTAATTTTCGTTTCATCTGCATTTTCCGCTAAACCACCAGCTTTATTAATTAGATCAATCACTCGTTCATTTGCTTTACCTTCGTAAACCCCAGGGTTTTGAACAGCCCCTTTAACATCTACAATCATTATTTCCTCTACCAATTCTGCTTGCTTATTAGTTTCTTCCGAAAGCTCATTCTCTTCATTTAGCAATAATTGCTCATGATTTAATACCACTTTTTGATCTTCAACTGGTTTGAGAAAAAAGTAAGTGGAGGCAAGCAGTATTAATAAACCTCCAGACAGATAAATCTTATTTGCTTTCATCCATTCAATCACTTGTATCATCCTTTCTTTTTAGCATAATCCAATCTGTGTTTTCATATCGTATATAAGAAAAGCGCAAGGCGCCTGGAGCTGGACATTTCACAAACTCTATACTTATTTAGTTTACTTGCTTCTAGAAGGAGGGATGAGAGAATGAAAATTGGAATTATCGGGACTGGTAATATGGGAAGAATATTAATAGAAGCATTGATTGATGGAAAAGGCGCTTCCCCTTCTTCGATATTTATTACAAATCGAACAAAAACGAAAGCACTTGAAATAAAAGAAAATTATCCAGAAATTCATGTAATGGGAACTGGGAAGGCTGTTGCAGAAGCTTCTACACTTATCTTCATTTGTGTCAAACCTAATGATGTTCATAAAGTCATTCATGACACTATTCCTTTTTTAGCAAAGGAGAAATGTGTCGTCTCGATAACTAGTCCGGTCAATGTGCAGCAATTAGAGTCTATAACATCATGTTCAGTGGCAAGAATCATCCCAAGCATAACGAATCGAGCACTAAAAGGGGTCTCACTCATGACATTTGGAGGGAACTGTGACCTAAAATGGAGGAATACATTACAGGAGTTGTTTGCATATATTTCAAAGCCAATTGAAATTGAAGAAGACATTACGAGGGTATCATCAGATATTGTCAGCTGTGGTCCGGCTTTTTTTAGTTATTTAACTCAAAGGTTTATTGATGCTGCCGTAAAAGAAACAAAAATAGATAAAGAAACCGCAACCATTCTTGCTGAGGAAATGTTAATAGGACTAGGAGAGCTATTGAGAAAAGGATTTTATACATTACCAACTTTGCAGGAAAAAGTGTGTGTAAAAGGTGGAATTACAGGTGTGGGAATAGATGTGCTAGAAAAAGAGCTAGGAGATGTGTTTGAACATGTATTTAAAGCCACTCATGCTAAGTTCGCAGATGAGGTTAACCATATTCAAAAACATTACGAACCACTTCTATAAAGCTATTCTCCAAAAAAATGATAAATCCTTCTAATCTTTATATTTTTTAAAATAAAAAATAAGCAAGGCTAGCTCCGAAAAGCGAGGCCTTGCTTTTTACATTCATCATCACGTTTGCTTTTTACAAATAAAGAAAATCCGCTCAGATTGACTTTGAGGTGCTAAGGCTTCAAAATCTGCTACGATATCAATCAAATCAAAACCAGCCTCTACAAGCCATGTCTGATAAACATCTATCGGATAAGTGCGCTGAACATGAAGTTCATCATAGCGATCATATTTTCCTGACCGCTCGTCAAGAACAAAGAAGCTTAAATCATGCTCAATACTATATGGATATTCTCCTTCGAAGCATTGCCAAATATAACTAATCTCATCTTCATTCAATGTAAATGTTTCATTCATAAAAATATGTTGCATTTTGTAAATGGAATGTACATCAAACATAAAAAGACCATCATTTGCCAAATGCTGGTGAACAGAGCGAAACGTATTAATGACCTCTGTCTCTGTCTGCAAGTAATTTAGCGAGTCACAAAAAATACCTATGACATCAAATTGTCCAAGCCCTTCTAGTTCAGCCATGTTCTGTTGATAAAATTGGATGTCAGCTCCCAAAGCACCGGCCTTTGAATTAGCAACAGCAAGCATATCATCAGATAAATCGACTCCTGTAACATCAAAGCCATCCTTTGCAAGACGAATGGAGAGCTCACCAGTCCCACATGCTAAGTCTAATAACCTACTACCTTGAACTTCGTTTTTTTCTGTATATTTTTTTATGATTTCTACCCATTTATCATAGGGAGCATCTTGCATTAGTTCATCATAAAGATAGGCAAATTGCTGATAGGTCATTGATTAAGCTCGCTTGGAATTGTTTCAATCGGCGCATCGCCCCAAAGTCTTTCAAGGTTGTAATAGCTTCTTTCATCACGGTGGAATATATGGGCAACAACATCCCCAAGATCAACAAGAATCCATCTTGCCTCATCAAAGCCTTCTATTTTCCTGATGCTATAACCCATTTCCTCTGCTTTATCCTTCATTTCTCGGGCAATTGCCTGTACTTGCTTATCTGAATTACCATGGCAAATTAAGAAGTAATCCGCGATTAATGAGATCCCTTTCATATTTAAAACCATTATATCTTCAGCACGCTTATCATCTGCTGCTTTTACCGCTGTGTAAAGCAATTCTTTTTCATTCATATATTCCTAGTCCTCCTGCCTCATAACAAGGTCATTGTATGTGAAGAAAGTAGCTGGAAATACCGGCTGGCCTTTCTTCATTAAAAATAAAATTGTATTTTGGATGGCTTTTACTAATGCTTCATCTAAACTGATCTTGGCAAGCGCTCGAACATCTTCTACTCCAGGAAACTGCCTTCCAGGTTCAATATAGTCAGCTAAATAAATTATTTTCTCTAGTAATGTCATGCCTACTCTACCAGATGTATGGTATTTAATAGCATCTAAAATTTCCTCATCCGCTATACCGACTTCCTTTTGAACGAGGTATGCCCCAACCGGTGCATGCCAAAGTTCACTATTAAAATCAAGCAATTCAGAAGGCATGCCTTGCTCCTGAATAATTCGTTTCATTTCTTCCTTCGGTCGAAACTTAGCATAATCATGAAATATCGCAGCAATCTCAGCTTTTTTTTCATTAGCTTGATATTTATTTGCGAGCATAATTGCCGTTTCCATAACACCAATTGTATGAGTATAGCGATGATCTGTTAATTGTTCCTTCACTATCTTTAATGCAACATCACGATCCATATAAGCCCTTCTCCTCTATATAGTTCCGAACAGTATCTGGAACAAGATAACGAATGGTTTTACCTTCTTTTATGCGCTGTCTAATAAGACTTGAGGATATCTCCATTTCCGGAACATCTACATATAAAATCGGGTAAGAACTTTTCGTGTCATAAGCTGGCCTTTGGACACCAATGAATTGAACCAACTTCAATAATTTGTCGATGGAATACCACTTAGGCAAGTATTCGATCATATCCGCTCCAATGATAAAATAAAACTGAGTATCCTTATGCTTATCAGTTAATATTTTCATCGTCTCATAAGTATAGGATGGTCCGATTCTTTCAAGCTCAATGAGTTCCGTTTTAAAATTTGGATGTCCGCTAATAGCCTGTTTTAGCAGGTTTACCCGATCTACATCCAGAATCGCATTAGACTTTTTTTTATGTGGAGGGTCTTGATTTGGCATAAACCAAATTCCATCTAAGTCGAATGCAGCCAGTACTTCATTGGCAATGATTAAATGACCAATATGCGGGGGATCGAAGGTTCCTCCTAAAATCCCAATTCTCTTCAAATCCTCTCCACCTACCTTATCGCAGATTAACGGGCAGTCATATTACTACTAATCGAGTTTCGCTTTATGGTAAAGTAATTTGCTTATTTTCTCGCGATTCCTTATACAATACGATGGTATTCCCAATGATTTGTACGAGTTCAGCTCTTGTTCCTGTAGCTAATTGGTCTGCCACTGTATCTTTATCTTCCTCACAATTTTGCAAAATACTAATTTTCATTAACTCACGTGCTTCAAGGGCATCAGCCACTTGTTTTATCATATTATCATTAACTCCGCCTTTTCCTACTTGAAGAATCGGGTTTAAATGATGTGCTTTTGAACGCAAAAAGCGTTTTTGTTTTCCAGTTAACATGTCGTTATCCTCCTAGTTGTTGCAGTACAACTTCTTCCATTAATTTTGTATCTGGGAAAATCCCTGTCCATTTTTCAAAGGCAAGTGCTCCTTGATAAACAAACATTGGCAAGCCATTTTGAATGCTTGCACCTTTACGTTTAGCTTCTTGTAGAAATCTAGATTCAAGAGGGTTATATATAATATCACTTACAAATGCAGTCGCTTGTAGGCTATGTAAGGATAAAGGTAATTGCTCAATATTTGGAACCATTCCCATTGGAGTCGTTTGAATGATTAAGTCATATTGAGCAAGATTCATCTCCGCTACATGCATTTCCATTGCTGTAGATTGAACAGGATAAGGGCACTCATGTAATATTGCTTCAGCTTTTTGTAATGATCGATTGCACATATCTAATCTATTTACACCTTGACTTGCAATAGTAAAATAAAGTGCTCTTGCTGCTCCACCAGCACCGACAATTAATATTTTCTTGTCATGTATCGACTTAAGGTTTTCTAATAACCCTTTTACATAGCCGCTTCCATCCGTATTATAACCAACTAATTCTCCATCCTCATTCACAACCGTATTCACAGCACCGATTGCTTTTGCTAATGGGTCAATCCGATCTAAAAATGGAATGAGCGTCTCTTTATGAGGAATCGTAACATTAAATCCTGCAACTCCAATTGCCTTTAATCCTTTAATCGCATCCTCTAAATCATTCCTTTTTACAAGGAGAGGTTGGTAGTGAGCATTAATTTGATAAGTCTTAAAAAGCTCATTGTGCATAGCAGGTGACATCGAATGAGCGATCGGATCCCCAATAACAGCGTATAGCTTTTTCAACTACCTCTCCCCTTAAATTAATGATCTTCTCATTATAGCATGCACACCCTTCGGAACGTGTGCAGCAACCTTTGCTCCTGGCTCATTAATTGTGATCCAGCCTAATCCTGAGAAAACAATATCAACCTTGCCTTCCTTTACATTAAACTCGTGCTTAATTAACTCAGGGAAAGTCTCCATTTGCTCTGGTCTAGGAGGTGTTAACAATTCCCCAGCATGATTGGTATATAATTCATCTGCTTTTTCTAGCTTTGTCCGATGAAGATTTAATTCATTAGAAAAATGGCAGACAAACGATCTTCGTCCACCGCTGATGTAATCAAAACGTGCTAAGCCACCAATGAAGAGTGTTTGTTCTTCATTTAATTGATATACTTTCGGTTTGATTTCTTTTTTCGGTGTAATGATCTTTAAATCACGTTTATCAATATAATGAGCCATTTGATGATGATTGATAATTCCTGGTGTGTCAATTAATGCCTTTCCATCTGCTAAAGGAATTTCAATAATATCTAGAGTAGTCCCTGGAAAATGAGATGTCGTAATAACGTCTCCTTCCCCAGTTACTTCTTTTAAGATTCGATTAATAAAGGTCGATTTCCCTACATTTGTACAGCCAACAATATAAACATCTTTTCCTTCACGGTAGGAATCGATCGCTTCAGCGACCTCTTTTATCGCTTGACCCTTAGCGGCACTCACAAGAAAAACATCCTCTGGCTTTAAGCCAAGTTCTTTTGCCTCTTGCTTCATCCAGTTAATTAGCTTATTTCGTTTCACTGATTTTGGTAGCAAATCAACTTTGTTTCCAACAAGGAGAATTTTATTTTTGCCAACAAACCGATGTAAACCCGGAAGCCAGCTTCCATTAAAATCAAAAATATCAACAATTTTCACAATTAATGCATCGCTTTTACCGATGGTATTTAAGATTTTCAGAAAATCGTCATCCGTTAGATCAACATCTTGTACTTCATTATAATGTTTTAATCGGAAGCAACGTTGACAAATAATTGTTTCCTTCTCTATAGCAGATTGTGGTGCATAACCGAGCGCATTTTTATCCTCTGTTTGTATTTTCACTCCACAACCAATACATAAATATTCACTCACTACTTAGTCCTCCTAATTTAATTCACCTTGACAAATTCAAATCCTTGATAGCGAATTAAAGCATACCTTTTTTTTGAAACCAATTTAAGATTCTTCTCTCGACCATTCGATTAAATCGCGTGAAAAATCCATCCGTCTGGGCCACCGGAACAACAAGAATGGTACGGAAACCACCTCTGTTGCCACCAAGTACATCTGTTAAAAGCTGGTCCCCGATTACAACGGTCTCTTCCTTTTTTAAAGCCATTTGATGGGCAGCTTGATTAAACGCGCGTCTAAATGGCTTTCTTGCAGCTGAAATAAAAGGGATATCAAGTGGTTCAGAAAAAGCTTTTACACGACTTTCATTATTATTAGAAACAATCGTTATTTTAATATTGCTGTTTTTCATTTCTTCTAACCATTTTACTAATTTTGGTGTAGCATTTGGTCGGTCCCATTCGACTAATGTATTATCTAAATCGGTAATAACTCCCTTGATTCCATTCTCCATTAACCTTTCAGGAGTAATTTCAAAAATATCTTTAGCATGCTGATCAGGCAAAAATACCTTTAACAATATATTCACACCTCTATTTTCTAGCGATTATTATTGAAACTTTGTAGATTTTTTATCATCATAACGAATTTTATGTATTCTTTCAAACATGAATATAATAGTGGAAACGTTAAGAAAATTCTATCCTAAGTGGGAAAACTTTTCGACAATATCCGCTTCTTTCAAAATTGTGGATAACTTTACACACATTAACCACATTATCCCATATAGCTATAATCTAGTTATAAACAACTTAAACACAAGTTATCCACTACCCATTGTGGATAAGAGAACGGTTGTTCCAAAGCATTAATTTTGCTAGAGTAATGGTACAGCAACGAAAACCATATTATATGAGAGCTATCTATCAAATAGAACAAGTAAAAATTTATGGGGGTGAATAAGTATGCGAAAGCTGTCAGACGAATTATTAGTTGAATCGTATTATAAAGCCATTGAACTGAAACTAAGTCTAGATTTTATTCGCTTAATTGAGATAGAAATTCACCGACGTTCCTTAACACATCAAATAAAAATATCCTCTTAACAAATGGATAAACTTTTCCTAAACAAACAGCCCTAATATGGGCTTTTTTCTTTTGATTATAGTTTATTTTCTTAGAAAGTGACCAATTCTTTCTCCTACTTTTATATCAGCTGGAAGCTTTATTGATGATAGAGGAGCAAAGCTATCTTTTTCAAATAACAATACAACTGTAGAACCAAAGGAGAAATAAGCCATCTCATCTCCCTTAACAAGCTCGTCACCTTCATAAATGACTTCAATGGAATTAACAAACATTGCTCCAACCTTTACGATGGAAAGAAATCCTTTATGATGCTTAACCTCTGTGACTGTGCGGTAATTTTTTGAGAGCGTGCTTTTCCCGTATTTCAACCCGTATTTATTAACTGGATAGGATCTCATTCCTAGCGACCATTTATCAACAACAACGCCAGAAACTGGACTGTGGATACGGTGATAATGACTAGGACTAAGATAAAAAATGATATAATATCCATCGGCATATTTTTCCGCTTTTTCTTTGCTCCCTAGCATTTCACCAATCGAATATTGCTTTCCTTTTACTGTAATAATATGTTCGGGGTCAATAATCCCAATATCCTCGATTACGGCATCCACTGGACTTACGACTGAGTTAGGCTCTGTATCGACAACTCTCGCTCCCGATTTAAGCTTTCTTGTAAAAAAGTCATGAAGAGTCGGAAAATCTCTGATTGACTTTTCCATTTCATTCTCATTGATTTGATAAACTTTTGAAAAGGAAGGCACGATAAAGCGACTTGCTTTTGAATGAGCAAACTTTTTTAATGCACCGGAAGTTATTTTTCCGTTAGTAAGTTCAATCATCATTCGATAAATGGACTGCTTCAATTGTTTTACCTCCAAATTGGAAAAAATTATCTTTACGGATAGTCATAAAAGGCTTAAAATTAAATAATAATTAGTAAAAGCAGAAGTGCCTTTTAACTAATAAGGAGTGAAGAGTTTGTTTTTGTCTGACGTTCGTGAGCAAACGATTAAAAAGCTTAAAGCCCAAACAGCAAATATGTTAACATTAGCTAATTTAATGTTAGGTGGCTTTGCGATTATTTTTTGCTTAAAAGGAAATTTAAATTTAAGCTTGCTATTAATATTTGTTGCAGCTCTAGCCGATAGATTCGATGGCATGGTTGCAAGGAAGCTTAATATCGAATCTGAACTGGGTAAGCAATTAGATTCCATGAGTGATATTATATCATTTGGAGTCGCACCTGCACTATTAATATATCAAGGTATTTTATTTGAATTTGGCGCTCCAGGGTCATTTTTTACTATTTTCTACATAGGTTGTGGTGCTTTTCGACTTGCACGGTTTAATATTAGTGAAAATAACGGATTCTTTACTGGGCTGCCAATTACAGCTGCTGGTTGCTTAGCAACACTTAGTTTTTTTGCAATCCCGATTGCACCTGCGCCATTTTTCTTATTTTTAATGATTATTCTTTCGTTTTTAATGATAAGTCCATTTAAGTTACGCAAGGTATAATATTTCGATATTTTTTCTGAGCTAAAAACCGCATTCACCTAAGAATGCGGTCTTTTTAGTATATTTTATTTTTCAGTTAAAGCAAGGAACTCGGTAATATCATCAACACATAATTGTACGGCCTTCTCCCAGAAATCTGGCTTCGTTAAATCAACATTTAAATGCTTTTTCGCTAATTCTTCAACTTTCATTGAGGCCGTATCTTTTAATAAAGCTATATATTTCGCTTCATAGCCTTTTCCTTCTTTAATGGCTTCAGCATATATACCCAGAGAGAAGAGATAACCAAATGTATAAGGGAAGTTATAAAACGGCACTCCGGTAATGTAAAAATGCAGCTTCGATGCCCAAAAGGATGGATGATATTGTGCAAGCGCATCTCCGTAAGCTTCTCTTTGTGCATTTTCCATAAGCTCATTCAATCTTTCATTACTCACCATTCCATTTTTGCGTTCCTCATAAAACTTCGTTTCAAACAGGAAGCGAGCATGAATATTCATTAATAAAGCAATGGTTCTTTGAATTTTATCTTCTAACAAAGCAATTTTTTCTTCTCTTGATTGTGCATTCTTCACTGACGCATCGGAGACAATCATTTCAGCAAAAGTTGATGCTGTTTCCGCAACGTTCATTGCATAATTACGATTTAATAATGGAAGCTCTCTCATCGCGTATGTATGGAAGCCGTGTCCAAGCTCATGAGCTAAAGTTGAAATATTTGATGGTGTACCTGAATAAGTCATAAAGATTCTTGATTGGCTACTTTCAGGAAAATAGGTATGGAAGCCTCCTGGACGTTTTCCAGGTCTGTCCTCTGCCTCGATCCATTTTTCTTCAAACGCCATTTTGGCAAAGGAAGTCATCTCTTCCCCAAATAGCGAGAAGTTTTCAATAATAAATTCTGCACCTTCTTGATAAGAAAGCTTTACCTCAATGCTGCTAATTGGTGCATCAAGATCATACCAGCTTAATTTTTCTAGACCAAGCAGCTCTGCTTTTCGATTTAAAAATTGAACTAATGGCTTCTTGTTTTTCGCGATTACATCCCACATTGTATCAAGTGTCTCTTTCTCCATTCGATTAATCGTTAATGGCTCTTTAAGAACATCTTCCCATCCACGTGCGTTGTAAACATTTAATCTGAAGCCTGCTAAATGGTTTAATGTTCTTGATAAATAATCCGATTGACTTTCCCAAGCTGACTCCCATTTTTTAAATATGTCACTTCGGATTGATCGATCAGGACTTGAAAGTTTATTAGCAGCTTGCCCAACTGATAGTTGCTTTTCTTCACCATTTTCCACAAATGGAATCTTAATATTTCCGACAATCAAATCATAGAGCTGGCTCCAGCTATGATAGCCATCGATAGCTAAAGAATTAATTAGACTTTCTTCCTTTTGGGATAATTTATCTGTAGCTGCTATTCGTCTTTCTGTTAGAACAAAGGAAAGTTCGTTTAATTCAGCCGAATTCATCATATCATCCCAAGTCGCTGAATCATATTTTGTCAGTTTCTCATCTAACATTGTTAGTGCTGATTGAAAAGAGGCACTAAGTGTTGTTAATTTTGCACGATGATCATCCGCTTTTTTATCAGCAATGTTTTGTGCTTGAAGACAGCTAACAAATGCACTTGCTTCACGAATTTTTTTCGTACCATTTTCAAACTTTTTCACAATATCTGCTAGCTCTGTCGTATCAGAAATAGAATTAGTCGGTTCCCAATTATGTACCCTTGATTTAAATGCTGTTATTTCCTTTTCTGTCTCAACAATATGCTTAGCAAAGGCTGATGATTCACTTCCACCTTTAAAAAAGACCTCCAAGTCCCACACAGGTGAATACATTTTTGATGTCATATTAAATCCCCCTTTAATCTATCTCTTTTAAATTATAGATTAAATTTTTCGAAACTTCTATCTATATGGTTGTCCATTTTTCTTAAGAAGAAAGCAAAAATATTAATTCGCTTCCCTCTTTTACGCCATTCATTAGCAGCAATCCCCTACAAAAAATATTCCTCCGAATACGAGTAGTAGAATGAGCAAGACGA
>JAEWIG010000194.1 GCA_023387295.1 Bacillota bacterium
AAAACACTGTACAAATAATTATTTGTACAGTGTTTTCTTTCATATTGTTACAATAACATAGGATTCTGTCAAATAGATCACACTTTTCAATTTTTTTTCAACTTATTTTCGAACTTATTTTTTAACAATGACTATTGCCAGTTTATTAAAAAAGGCATAAAATTATTTGGTAACTCGAAATATCAACTTAATATTATGCTAGCTTCCAGAAATTGCTGAAGTTTTAGTTAGTAAAGGAGCGGTTTTCATGCCACGAGCCCTATGGCTTTTAATTATTGGGATGGCAGTGAATGTTACAGGCTCTTCTTTTTTATGGCCTTTAAATACCATCTATATTCACGATCATTTAGGAAAATCATTATCAGTTGCCGGCATAGTTCTCATGCTAAACGCTGGGGCAACTGTAATAGGAAACTTATTTGGAGGAATCCTCTTTGATAAAATCGGAGGGTATCGCTCTATTCTACTTGGGACTAGTATTACAGTTTCCGCATTAATCTGTTTATCTATTTGGCACGAATGGCCGTCCTATGTAATCTTTTTAACAATAATTGGTTTCGGATCTGGAATTATCTTTCCTTCAATGTATGCACTTGCTGGATCTGTATGGAAGGAAGGCGGGAGAAAACCATTTAACGCTATGTACGTTTCACAAAATCTAGGTGTTGCGATTGGTTCGGCTCTTGGAGGTCTTGTTGCTTCGTATTCATTCCAGTTGATTTTTATTGCAAATACATTTATGTTCATTATCTTTTTACTGATAGCTAGTATTGGATATAGGGGAATAGAGTCAACATCCATCACACAGACAACGTCATTAAAAGAGAAGCCAGCCAAGAAAAATCACACGAAGCTATATGCGTTATTACTATTATGTACAGGGTATTTATTATGCTGGGTTGGGTATGTACAATGGCAGACAACAATCGCTGCTTTTACACAAGAAATAAACATCTCTTTAAAGCAATATAGTTTACTCTGGACGATTAACGGTGCTCTAATTGTACTTGGTCAGCCACTTGTTAATTTTATGATTAGAGGAATAAAGTCTTTGAAAACCCAGATTAATATTGGGATCATTATTTTCATAGCATCCTTTGCTGTCATTGCTGACGCGAATCAATTTACGGCTTTTATGGCAGGAATGATTATTTTGACAATCGGTGAAATGCTTGTGTGGCCAGCCGTACCAACAATTGCAAACGACCTTGCTCCAAAAGGAAAAGAAGGTTTTTATCAAGGGATTGTAAATAGTACAGCAACAGGTGGAAGAATGATTGGTCCATTACTCGGGGGAATTCTTGTTGATCTATACGGAATGAAAATGTTATTTGTCATTATTATTGGTCTTCTTGTAGTTTCTATTTTTACGACCATTTTTTATGATAAAAAAATGAAACACGAAAAGGAATCTTCCCTATCATCGAATGACACATTAGTCGGTTAAATGCATAGAATATGCTTAAAATCGTTAGTAAATGAGGCTACTTGCATCTTTTCGGGAAATTATATACAATAACACTAATCATTGATATTTATATTAGCGATGATAAGGAGTAGTAGTGGATACTAGCCTGTTTAAGAGAGTTGACGGATGGTGCAAGTCAGCCAGGTAATTCATGAACTCGCCTTTGAGCTGCAAGTGTGAAGCAATAGTAATGCTTGCCGTATTCCGCGTTAAGGATAATGAAGCGGGTGACTTTGTCACTAATGTGGGTGGTACCGCGGGAGATTTCATACATAATCCTCTCGTCCCTTTTTGGGATGGGAGTTTTTTTATATTAAGGAGGAAATGAAGATGAATTTCAATCACGAGCAGATTGAAAAGAAGTGGCAAACATTCTGGGAAGAAAATAAGACATTTAAAACAAATGAGGATAATAGTAAACGTAAATTTTATGCACTAGATATGTTTCCATACCCATCAGGAGCAGGACTTCATGTTGGCCATCCGGAAGGCATGACAGCAACTGATATTATTTCCCGTATGAAACGTATGCAAGGGTATAATGTACTTCATCCAATGGGCTGGGATGCATTCGGTCTTCCTGCTGAGCAATATGCTCTTGATACAGGAAATGATCCTGCTGAGTTTACGGAGAAAAACATTAATACATTTCGCCGTCAAATTAAAGAGCTAGGCTTCTCATATGATTGGGATCGGGAAGTCAATACAACAGACCCGAATTACTACAAATGGACACAATGGATTTTCCTAAAGTTATATGAAAAGGGTCTTGCTTATATTGATGAGGTTGCTGTTAACTGGTGTCCGGCTCTTGGAACGGTTTTGGCTAATGAGGAAGTCATTGATGGTAAAAGTGAGCGTGGTGGCCACCCTGTTGAACGTAGACCGATGAGACAGTGGGTATTGAAAATTACCGAGTATGGTGACCGTTTACTTGAGGACTTAGATTTATTGGATTGGCCAGATAGTTTAAAGGAAATGCAACGTAACTGGATTGGTCGTTCTGAAGGAGCGGAAGTTACCTTCAACATTGATGGACATGAAGATACCTTCACAGTATTTACAACTCGCCCTGACACATTATTTGGTGCAACCTATACGGTCCTTGCTCCAGAACATGCATTAGTTCAAAACATAACAACAGATGAACAACGTGAAGCTGTAAACGCATATATTGACAAAGTAAAAAGCAAGAGTGACTTAGAAAGAACGGACTTAGCTAAAGAAAAGACAGGCGTATTTACAGGAGCATTTGCTATTAATCCTGTTAACGGCAATAAAATTCCAATTTGGATTGCAGATTATGTATTAGCAAGCTATGGAACGGGTGCAATTATGGCTGTTCCAGCTCATGATGAGCGTGACTATGAGTTTGCTAAGACATTTGATTTACCAATATTAGAAGTAGTTGCTGGCGGAGACATTGAAAAAGAAGCCTATGCTGGTGATGGTGAGCTTGTAAACTCTGAATTTTTGAATGGCTTAAATAAGGAAGAAGCCATTCAAAAAATGATTAATTGGCTTGAAGAAAATGAAGTTGGTAAAAAGAAAGTGACGTACCGTCTTCGTGATTGGTTATTTAGTCGTCAACGTTATTGGGGTGAGCCGATTCCGATCATTCATTGGGAAGATGGAACAATGACAGCAGTTCCAGAGGAGGAGCTTCCACTTCTTTTACCGAAAACGAAGGAAATCAAACCATCTGGAACAGGAGAGTCTCCACTTGCCGTAATTGACGAATGGGTAAATGTTGTTGACCCAGTAACAGGTAAAAAAGGTCGCCGTGAAACGAATACAATGCCACAATGGGCTGGAAGCTGCTGGTACTATTTACGTTATATTGATCCAGATAATACGGAGGCGCTTGCAGATCCAGAAAAGTTAAAACATTGGCTTCCAGTTGATATTTATATTGGTGGGGCAGAGCATGCTGTTCTTCACCTTCTATATGCTCGCTTCTGGCATAAGGTTCTGTATGATATTGGTGTTGTTCATACGAAGGAGCCATTCCAAAAGTTATTTAACCAAGGAATGATTCTGGGAGAAGGAAATGAAAAAATGAGTAAATCAAAAGGGAATGTTGTGAACCCAGATGATATTATTCATAGCCATGGTGCAGATACATTACGCCTTTATGAAATGTTCATGGGTCCTCTTGATGCGTCGATTGCCTGGTCTACGAATGGCCTAGATGGTTCAAGAAGATTCCTTGATCGCATTTGGCGTCTATTCGTCGAAGAGAACGGTGAGCTAAGTCCGAAAATTCAAGAGACCGAGGAGGTAGGAAGCCTCGAGAAGGTTTACCATCAAACGGTGAAGAAGGTTACTGAAGATTATGAAGGACTTCGTTTTAATACTGCTATTTCTCAAATGATGGTGTTTATTAATGAAGCTTATAAATCCACTGTTCTACCAAAGCACTTTATGGCTGGCTTTGTTAAATTATTATCACCAATTACACCGCATATTGCGGAAGAACTTTGGGAAAAGCTTGGCTATACGGATACAATCACTTATGAAGCATGGCCAGCTTATGATGAAGCGAAGCTTGTTGATGATGAGGTGGAAATCGTTATCCAAATCAATGGTAAAGTAAAAGCAAAACTTCTTGTACCATCTGATGCTAAAAAGGATGCTCTTGAAAAAATCGCGATGGAAGATGATAAAGTTAAAGAGCAAATCGACGGAAAAACAGTCCGCAAAGTCATCGCGGTTCCAGGAAAGTTAGTTAATATCGTAGCAAACTAACAAAAAACCTCCGAAATTATTTTCGGAGGTTTTTTTGCTCTATATACCGTTTTCTACAAGTTTGTTGATATATTCAATAAATACTTTTCCGGCCAACGATAAGGTTTTATTTTTATGGTAGACAAGGTAGAAATATCTTTCATCATTGAAATCTTTAATGTCATACATCTGAATGGCATTCATAGCTGCATATTCCATTGCAGCAACTTCAGAAATAATGGAAATACCAACCCCTTGTTTAACAAGCTGGATTAAACCATTTCCGGAATCAGTATAGGCAGCAATATTTAGCTGCTCCTTTGATACTTTATTTTTTTTCATCAATTTATTTAGGATGGATTGAGTTCCTGAATCAGAGCTCCTCATAATAAGAGGGTGCTTAATAATCTCCTCGAAGCTAACAACATTATTTTTCATTTCAACCTGATTAGAAGTAATTAAAACAAGCTTTTCCTTTTGAAAAGGGAGGTAACATAGTTTGTCATTTTCATATTTCTCTCCCAAAATTCCAATATCAACCGCTTTCTTTAACACAAGATCAGCAACGTTTTTTGATGTTGATTCGTTAATATGAAATACGATTTTTGGATAATCAATATTGAATTTCTTAATGATATTTGGAAGGATATATGAACTAGGAACGGAGC
Source organism: Bacillota bacterium (assembly GCA_023387295.1). Lineage (GTDB taxonomy): Bacteria > Bacillota > Bacilli > Bacillales > Cytobacillaceae > Cytobacillus. The sequence goes on from JAEWIG010000194.1 coordinate 4,864, forward strand.
TTGCAGCGATTCTCACATTTCCACGAAAATCCATCATTCCTTCTTTTAGATCGAGTATTGCCTTATCTCTTAACAAGAGAATCTCTTGCGCCCATGCATATAATCGTTCACCATGAGGTGTAAGCAAGGTTTCTCTTCCATCTCGGTCAAATAATTGCAGATTTAAGCTTTTTTCAAGTGCCTGAATATGTGAGCTAACTGTTGATTGGCTTAAGAAAATATCTTCCGCTGCTTTTGAGAAACTTTTATGCTCAACGACTTTTGTAAACACAAATAATTGATGTAAGTCCATAGTTATCCCCTTTTTATAAATCGGTAAAACCGATTTGAATTCATATATCCTACCGATATTATGTATTTATATAAGAATAACATTTCCTTATAATTAGAATGGTGTTGTATTTTGTCGAATTTATTAAATATTAATCATGTAGAGGTTTAAGAATTTGTTCTTACTCCATTGTCAATGAATAGGAGTTAATGAAATGAAAACTTTTTCACGAGGGATATTGCATTTAATTGCCGCATTTTTTTTGTTTATTTTAATGGGAACTGCTTTAGCCTCTATTTTGCTAAAGTTAAACCAGCTTGATAGGATGTTCGATGGCGAATTTGTCATTACGATAATGGTTTTAACAGGTGTTTGGTTTTTCTTTGTCCGTGTATTTATGAATGCAAAAAAATTAGGAATATGGGAAAAAGGGAAAGTTAGTTTCACAATAGCACTTATTAGTCTAATCGTTAGTTTTATTTTACTAAGCAGCAGCTTAACTACTTTACCAGCAAACATGATTAGAAGAGCATTTTTTCTTGAAAATCTAGTCAGCCTAGAAATAATGAATATTTTGCTCGTAATTGGTTTTATCATTGGTGCTGTGGCACTATTTGCTGTACAAAAAATGCCACTCATTCTAAAAAAAGAAACAAAAATGCAATGGGATACATTATCTGCATTTAATCGTTTCGGAATGATGGCTTTATTTTGCATAGTAGCAGTCTTTCTCTTTCTTTACTTAGGACAGGGTGAAATTCAAGATTTCGTTAATCAAGCAATTCGTTATTTAAAAAATGCAGATGTAGAAGGCTTCAGAGATTATCTATTATCCTTTGGTCCGTGGGCTGCTGTTGTGTCAGGATTGTTAATGGTTTTTCAATCCGTTATGGCTCCTCTGCCTGCATTTGTTATCACGTTTGCTAATGGTCTTTTATTTGGCTGGTTTTTTGGTGCGATTTTATCTTGGAGTAGTGCAATGCTTGGAGCAATTATTTGTTTCTATCTAGCAAAATTTCTCGGACGTCCAGTCGTAGAAAAAATGGTGACGAAGAAGGCATTAGATTGGTGGGACCAATTTTTTGCTAAGTACGGAAAACATTCTGTATTTATTGCGAGACTTGTTCCTATTGTCTCATTTGACTTAGTTAGCTATGCAGCTGGAGTGACCTCTATCTCATTTTGGCAATTTTTCTGGGCCACAGGATTAGGTCAGTTACCGGCAACGATTTTATACTCCTATTTAGGACAAACGGCTACTGATACGGTAAAAATCCTCTTTTTCCTTTTCACCATTGTGATTGCATTGGGAGTCATTGGGATGGTTTTACGACCAAAATTAAATCAGCTTATTAAAAACAAAAAGAGTGCGAATGAATAATGAAACAAAAGATTAAAAAGGAAAGAATTTCTAAACTAAAGCTATTATTTAGGGTCATTGTAAGTGTAGGATTAATGGTATGGCTTATTTATTCTATACAATGGGAAGAAGCCCTTCATATCATTAAAGAGGCATCGCCTTATTATATGGCTGCCGCTTTTATCGCAATTCAACTAACTGTTTTTTCAAGTGTGTGGAAATGGCAGATGCTTGTTCTGTCATCGATTAAAAAGAGAAAAGCAGAGTGTGCGAGTTTTTCGAAGCTTGGACGGTTGTATTATATTGGTTTGTTTTTTAATAATTTTTTACCGAGTAGTGTTGGTGGTGATTTTGTAAGGGTTTTCTATTTAGGGAAGAGCATTGGGATGCCAAAATCAACAGCGTCCGTTGCCTTTGAACGTTTAACAAGTGGAGCAGCTATGGTTGTTATTGTTCTCATCGCTGCATTATTTATGGAAAGTGTCAGACCCTTTCTCGTTCCGATTTACATTGTTGCGGCTATTCTAGTAGGGATATTCGTTTTACTAGTATTTTGGATGCGAAAAGGGAAAAATCAAAAGGAAATAACAGATGATCATCATACAAATAAATTTAAAATAATCATGTATAAAGGCAATCATCTAGTCAGAAAAATGGGTGAAGCAGCAGCTGATTACCGTCATGAAAACTGGAAATGGTGGTTATGTATCGCGATTCTTTCACTATGCTTTCAATTGGGGATGGCATGGATTAATGACCTTTTGTTTTTAAGCTTTGGGTTTGATGTTCCTTTTTATGAGCTTTTAGTTTATGTGACGCTCATTTCAATTATCACGATGCTACCAATTAGTATTAATGGATTAGGAGTACGAGAAGCAAGCTATTTGTTGTTTTTTAGCGAACTTGGGATTCCTCAAGGGGTAGCAGTATCTGTCTCATTACTGTTTTTCGTACTTGTCGCTGTCTCTAGCTTAGCAGGAGGGTTATTTTGGCTAGGAGAAAGGCGAAGGGGAGGGAAGATGGATGAAGTTATCGGGAAATAGAATCATTGAAACAATTATGACACAGAGAGCTAAGTATATGGTTACGCCAATAGAAGGAGAAATCCCGATTACGAAGTTTACAAAAAAACCGGAAGAAGCTATTTTTGCACTTATCACGACTGCTGGCGTTCATCTAAAAACACAAGCTGATTTTGAAGTCGAAGATGGTGACTCGACTGTAAGATTTATTCCTCATCATTGCAGTGAAGAAGATTTAGTGATTAGTCATACTCATTTTGATCGAGAAGACGCTGACCAAGATATTAACTGTGTTTTTCCTTTGACTAGGCTAAAGGAGCTTGCAGAGGAAGGCTTAATTGGCGGAGTAGCCAATACGCATTATGGGTTAATGGGATTTATACCAAATACAGAGCCATTAGTCGAAGAAACGATTCCACTTATTATTAAACAATTAAAAGATGATGGTGTTGATGCGGTTATTTTAAACCCCGGCTGATATATTTGTCATCAATCCGTGGGATTGATTCAATATGCGATAGAAAAAAGCGGTATTCCGACTATTTCGATCGCTCATTTACGAGACTTAGCTGAAAAGGTGCGTGTTCCTCGAGCACTTCATTTGCGCTTTCCGTTAGGGCGTAGCTTTGGTAGAGCGTTTGAAACGGATTTACAGAAAGAGATTCTTCTAGATACAATACGTTATTTATCAGAAATCAATGAGCCAGAAACGATCGTGAAGCTTCCTTATAAATGGAAAGGGAGAAGAAGATAATTGGAGACGAATAGAGCGGCCTTATTTCAAAAATGGCTTTGGCATATACGCTGGATGTTGTTAGTTGGAGTCGTTATTTATAATGGGCTTGGGTTAATATATCCAATTCATATAGAACGAATTTTGCTTGTAAATGGTTGTTTATTTGCTACTTATTTATTTTGCAAACAACTAGAAGGCTATTTTGAGTGTAAATCACAATGTAATTTTAGGAGCAGTGTAAATGACAAAATTAAAAAGTAAATTTTTTCTCGTATTGACAGCATGTATTTTATTATTAGCGGCATGTTCAGGAAATTCTGAAGAACAAGGAACAGAGAAGAATGTATTAGATAAGAATTTTGAAGAACTGCTTGAAGAGGCAAGAGGGACAACGGTTACTTTCTATGGCTGGGGTGGCAGTCAACAAACAAATTCCTGGATTGATAAGTATTTAACTGAAAATGTAAAAAAAGATTATGATATTACGGTAAAAAGAGTAGGGATGAATATTGATGAAATCATAAACACTCTCCTCAATGAGAAGCAGCTGAATGTAGAGAAAGGCAATATAGACGTGGTATGGATTAATGGGGAGAATTTCTTCACGGCGAAAGAAAACGATTTATTATTCGGCCCTTTTACAGAGAAATTACCAAACTTTAATCAATACATAGACAAGGATTCAGATGATGTAAAATTAGATTTTGGTTATCCAGTAGAAGGTTATGAGGCTCCTTATGGAAAAGCTCAATTTGTGATGGTTTATGATAGTGAAAAGATGGACAAAACTCCGGTAGATCATAAAGAACTAATGGAATTTGCAAAAGCAAATCCAGGGAAATTCACCTATCCTGCCCCACCCGATTTCACAGGGTCAGCATTTGTGCGAAATATTATTTATGATATTGTAGGTTATGAACAATTTATGGATATGGAAGCAGATGAAGAGACCGTTCGAGCAGCGATTGCTCCTGCAATTGAATATTTAAAAGAATTGAAACCTTATTTATGGAAGGAAGGAAAAACCTATCCTGCAGAATCGCCTCTCCTAGATAATATGTATGCAGATGGTGAAGTGTGGATGACAATGAGCTATAATCCAAATTCTGCTTCTGGTAAAATTGAAACAGGAGAGTTTCCTGAGTCCACGAGAACCTTCCTATTTGATAAAGGGACAATTGGCAATACTCACTTTGTAGCCATTCCTTTCAATGCTCCGAATAAAGCTGGAGCGATGGCTTTAATCAACTATATATTGAATGTAGAATCACAAGCAACAAAGTATGAGCCAGCTACATGGGGAGATCTGCCTGTGTTAAATAATGATAAATTAACGAAGGAAGAGCAAGACAGATTAGGTTCAATTGATTTAGGAATTGCCACTCTTCCACAGGATGAATTAGCTGAAAAGAGAACTCCAGAAATGCCAGCAGATTTAGTCCCAATTATTGAGAAAATCTGGTTAGAAACGATACCAGGTGAAGGTGAATAATTTGAATGAGAAATTAAAGCCATATGTATTGCTATCCCCCCTACTTTTAATATTAGTTGGAATATTTCTCACAGGAATCATTATGGGATTTATTCAGAGCTTAGGTTATTTTAAGGCGGCAGGGTTAACTGAATTTACGCTGAAATATTATCGAGAAATTTTATTAGATGAAGGGTTTTTATCTTCTCTTAAATTTAGCCTTTATACTTCAATCGTATCATCAGTGCTAGCAATTGTTTTTGGCGTTTTACTTTCCTATTCAATTTTACAGATAAAGGGAAGGAAAGATATTGTAGAATCGCTATATCGGGTACCGATCGCAGTCCCACATATCGTTTCTGTTCTCCTTATGTACAATATTTTATCCCAATCTGGGATTTTGCCTAGAATATTATATGGAGCTGGCTTGATTACGGATCAAAGCCAGTTTCCTTCTATTCTTTACGAAAAAAACGGGCTTGGAATTATCATTGCTTATTTATGGAAAGAGATCCCTTTTGTTGCTTTGACTACGTATACAATCCTAAGCGGCGTAAGCAATAAGTTATCTGATGTAGCTTCTAACCTAGGTGCTAATAAAAGACAAGTTTTTTTTAATATCCAATTACCTCTGATTATGCCTTCTGTTTTTTCCTCATTTATTATTATTTTTGCATTTTCTTTCGGAGCATATGAGGTACCATTATTGTTAGGCCCTACACAGCCAAAGGCCCTACCTGTACAAGCATTTATTGAATACAATAATCCCGTCCTACAACATAGGCCATATGCGATGGTGATTAATATGTTAATTACTTTCATCGCGATTATTCTTACATGGCTCTATTTTAAAGCGTTTGAAAGAGTTTATAAATATACTAGGTGATCCAATGGAACGTAAAACGAAATTAATATATAGCGTAATCACGGGCTTATTTTTAGGCTTTTTATTCATCCCACTACTCGTGCTTGTTATCTGGAGTGTAACGAAGATCTGGCCTTGGCCAGAAATATTTCCTTCGAGCTTTGGGCTCCGTGGCTGGTCCTATTTTTTTGAGCGATCATCTAATAGCATTAGTACTTTATTGTTTAGTATATGGCTATCGTTTGTCGTAACAGTCGTTACTTTAGCTATTACAATCCCGGCTGCAAAAGCCCTCGCATTTTACAAATTTAAAGGAAAGAAGCTCATTGAAATACTCGTATTCGCACCTGTAATTGTTCCGACGGTTACGGTAGCAATGGGGATCCATATTCAATTTATTAAAATGGGACTAGCCAATACGTTTATTGGAGTGGTGCTCATACACCTTATTCCTTGTATTCCTTATACGATAAGAATTCTTCAAGCTGTTTTTGAGATTGTTGGCGAAAAAATGGAGCTTCAAGCGAAGGTTTTAGGTGCTAGTCCGTTTCAGACATTTTTACATGTCACATTTCCCATGATTTTACCAGGCGTGATTTCGGCTGGCAGTATGGCTTTTATCGTCTCATTTAGCCAATACTTTCTTACCTTTTTAATTGGTGGAGGAAGGGTGATTACGTTCTCAATGCTCATGTTTCCCTTTGTCCAAAGTGGTGATCGAATGATGGGTTCTGTTTATAGTATTGTATTTATTTTAACGACATTAATATTTTTGATTATCATTGAAAAATTAACAAATCGATTTTATCAAGATAAACTAAAGGATTATAAATATGTCTAAAATTATGATTAAAAATCTCGAGAAATCTTTTGGAAAAGCGAAGGTTCTAGACAATATTCACTTTGAAGTGGAGGAAGGGCAAGTAGTCTCATTACTAGGACCATCAGGCTGTGGCAAGACGACAACATTAAAAATGATTGCTGGTTTAATCAGGCCAGATAAAGGTGATATTTTACTAAGAAATCACTCTATCTTGAAAGTACCCGTTGAGAAGCGGGGAATCGTCATTGTTTTTCAAGAGCATTTATTATTTCCTCATTTAAATATTGAGGAGAATATCGGTTTCGGGTTAAAAATGGCGAAGCGACCAAAGGGAGAAATAAAGATTCAGGTAGAAAAGATGCTTGAGCTTGTAAAGCTTAAAGGATATAACAAAAAGTATCCTCATGAGCTTTCAGGGGGGCAGCAGCAGAGAATTGCCCTAGCAAGAGCATTAGCAGTGGAGCCTAAAGTTTTGTTGCTTGATGAGCCTTTTTCTAGTTTAGATACGAAGCTGCGTGAAGAAATGAGAGAGCTTACACTAGAAATCCAAAAAAAACTAAGAATGACAACGATACTTGTTACACATGATCAAGAGGAAGCCTTAATCTGTTCAGATAAAATCGCCATTATGCTAAATGGGCAAATTAAACAGTTCGACACACCAGAAGAGCTCTATAAAAATCCAACATCTATCGAGATAGCCAATTTTTTCGGAGCGAAAAATTATATCAATGGACAGATAGAGAATGGATTTTTTCAATCAGATATTATTCATGTTCCAACTGAAAAGGAAAATACTAAAGATGCTAAGCTAATGGTGAAGCAAGAGGATATTGAGCTTTTTCCATTAGGTATAACGGATTTAAGTGGTCAAGTTATTTCAAGTAAATTTGCAGGGGAAAAAATCTATTATTCAGTTTCTGTAAAAGGGTATGAATTAAAGGTTATTTCTCCATCGCAAACGGTTTATAAAGTAGGAGAAGCTGTCTCCATTAGGATAAAACTCGAACGCGTCATACTATTTGAATGAGGGAGTAGCCATGATATCCATCATTATTCCTGTGTTGAATGAGGAAAAAACGATATTAGAAACTTTAACTAGTATTCAATCAATACAAGGTGAGAAAGAAATTATTGTTGTCGATGGCGGTAGTAAAGATCGGACAGTTGAAATGGCTAAAGAGAGTACAGCAACAGTCATCCACAGTTCGAAAGGAAGAGCCAATCAGATGAATGCAGGAGCCAAGGCAGCAAAGGGAACTATTCTTTGGTTTGTTCATTCAGATTCGAGGTTAGATCCTAATAGTATCCATGCAATTAAAGAGGCGATCGATCAAGGTTATATTGGCGGCTGCTTTCAGCTTTATTTCTATGATTTACAGACACGGTTTATGAAATATGTAGCTAGCTCATCTAATCGTAGAGCGAAGTATTTGCACCTCATCTTTGGTGACCAAGGTATTTTTATGAGGAAGGAAATCTTTGAAAAGCTAGATGGATATAAAAGGATGGAATTAATGGAGGATTGGGATTTGTCCCGAAGAATCCATAAGCTAGGAAAGATGAAGTTGTTAAATGAAAAAATCGGTACTTCAGCGAGACGGTTTAAAAAGGGCGGACCATTAAAAACCCTCCTAAAAATGCATAAAATAAAATTACTCTATCTACTTGGAACACCAGTGGATAAATTAAATCGAATTTATCGAGACGTGAGATAAGTGATTAATCAAATTTAGGATAGCGAAGTGACAGTAATGGATGCATTAATAATCATGACGAGAGTTCCAATACCAGGGCAAACTAAAACAAGATTAATGGACATTTTGTCAGGAACGGAATGTGCGGAGTTACATACTGCTTTTTTGCGTGATATCTTTATCACATTTGAACAACTAAAGGATGATGTTGCTATTTATTTGACCTATACGCCAGAAGATTCTCTTCATATCCTTGACCCGATTATTCCTCCTTATATCGAAACGTTTCCGCAAAGTGGGGAAGATTTAGGCGATAAAATGAGACATGCGATCGAGACTGTCCTAGTAAAAGGCTATAAAAAGGTCATATTGATGGGGTCTGATATCCCAGATATTAAGGCAGAGGACATTAGAGATGCCTTTAGAATAATGGACGATTACGATATCGTATTCGGACCATCGTATGATGGAGGCTATTATTTGGTTGGAATGAAGAAACGAAATGATTCGCTTTTTGCTATTAATAAAAAATGGGGCGGGAAATCGGTCCTAGAGTCGACTATCGACAAAGGAAATAATCAAGGCTTATCCATCGGGTTAGCCAAAAAGTATCAAGATATTGATACGAAAGAGGATTTATTTGCTTTTATGAAAAGGAATGAGCAAAGTTCAGAAGCGATAAATACAATGCAGTATTTAAAGGCATGGAGGATGGGCAAGCAGTGGAAAAAAACAAATTAGCTCGTAAGATACAACAGTATATTCAAGACAATCCCGAACTAGCACATCTTCAACTACATAAAGAGACGAAAGTGAATTTCCTCGCTCAAGGTGAATATAATATAAATTTCACACTAGATTCCGCTGGGCGCAAATATGTTTTTCGCGTAAATACAGGTAGCCAATTAGAAATTGATAATCAAATCATGTATGAGTACCAGTCTATTAAACGCTTGGAGCAGTCGGGCGTAACACCGAAAGTTTATTATGTTGACGATACAAAAACATTTTTTGATTATGGAATATTAATGATGGAATTTTTAGAAGGAAAGCCACTTAATTATGGAATGGATTTACCTGCGGCTGCAAATATATTTGCTAATATTCACTCGTTACATATTGATGAGCCACATCATTTTATTGTGGAGGAAAAGCTCTTTAGTGATAGAATTCGAGAAGGCGAGAGACTATTAACAAAGGTTTGGGATAGCCCGATTGTCCATACGGAGATTAAGCTGTTTCTTGAAAAAATAGTAGATTGGACTAAGCTTCATAAAACAAGAGAGACATATTTTCTTCATGAACCCTGGCATGTTGTGAATAATACAGAGGTGAATTCCCATAATTTTATTATCGGGAAGGAACATTCTTATTTAATTGATTGGGAAAAGCCTGTCATTAGTGACCCTGCACAAGATTTAACACAATTTATCGCACCGACTACGACATTGTGGAAAACAAACTATACGATGAGCACTCAGGAAAAAGAAGAGTTCTTTAAATTATATGTAGATGGTTTAAACGGGAAAGATAAGGATATTAGAGAGAGGGTGCATTTGTATACGCCTTATCTCTATTTAAGAGCTTTAGCATGGTGTGCCTATGCGTATGTTGAATACCATGACCCAAATAAGACAATCAAAAATATGGACACGTTTGAAAAAATAAAACAGTATTTGCAAATTGACTTTATGCAGGATTTATATGGGCCTTACTGGTAGAAATCTTTCAGCGGATTTCTACCAGTAAGGCCTTTATTTTACGGTAACATTCTTCCATGATTCGAAGATGATTTCGTTAAATTGGTTGATATCGTTTATTTTCTTTGGAATGTTAATTTTTGTTCCTAATTTGTTTTCTTCATCTATTTTTAAAAAGCCGGTCTTTAAATCCTCTTCAGTCGAGACGATATATTGAAAATTGTCATCAAATAATGCAGGATTTGTAACGTATACACCAGAAACAATATCCCAATTGAAAAATCCTTCCGTAGAGAAAAGTTCTTTAAAATACTCAAACCAAGCATATGATTGTTTTTTTATATATTTATAAGATGCAATCGTCTTATTCTCCATTAATCTACTGTATTCTTCTTTTTTAAATTCAGCTTGTAAGCAAATATGGCCGGTCATCACAGTAATTTTTGCACCTGAGTGGAGAACATGATGACTTGCTTCATGGTCAACCGAAAAGTTAAGTTCATTTAATTGTTTTCCTTTAATAATTAATGGCTTTGTTACGCCGCCCATTAAAACGATTGCTTTTACTTTTTGATAAAAACTTGGGTCAATTTGATAAGCCCCATATAAATTAGTAAGGGAACCTGTTGCTAAAATGGTAATTTCATTTGGGTACTTATTGACCATTTCCACTAGAAATGCAGCTGCTTCACTTTTTCTGTCAGAATTTTGTGCAGCACCTTTAATCAAGGGGATATCTGCTATTTGTAAATCATGGAATAATTTCGTTGTAGCTGTAAAGACATCGTCAATATTGCTATTACCAAATGTATTCGTCACTCCGAGCAAGTGAATCTTTTTGCTTCCCAGAAGATACATGAACGTTAACCCATCATCGACATCCTTTTCTGGTAACCCCATTGTATTATCACAATCATAAATAACTTTGATCAAAATCATTACCTCCACACGATTTGCTTACTATTAATTATAGCGAGTAAATGCATATTCGATTAAAGAATGACTATTCTGTCAATAATAGGTAAAAAACGTTAGGATGAGGGCATTGATTAAAGTAAAGTTATTTGATCATGAGCATGAGAAGGATCTAGAAAAAGAGATGAATAGGTTTTTAGCAAAAATAGAGGAGAAAAAGCTGTTAGATATTAAGTATAATGTTGCTGCAATGCACGAGGATGAAGATGAACAAATCTATTGTTTTTCCGCGATGATCATTTACCGAGCGTAGTGGTCTCAAAGAAGTGCTACAAGACCACTACTACCCAAAATTTAATGGAAAGACCGATCAAACAGACTTCGCGGTTAAACCAGCATTCATCCCGGCAAGTCGACCTGTTATTAGTGCTGATGTAATATTATATCCGCCAGTGTAGCCATGAATATCGAGGATTTCGCCACAAAAATATAATCCATTCATCAGCTTCGAAGCCATTGTTTGCGGTTCAATTTCTTTTACAGAGACACCACCACCGGTCACAAATGCTTTTTCGAGCGGCAATGTTCCATTTACTTTAAACTGAAACGCTTTACAGCTTTTGCTGAAGCTTCTTATTTTTTCGTTCGAGATACTTGCTCCTTGAGCATTCGGATCAATCTCGCTTTCTTCCAGTAAGAATAGTAAATATCTTTCTGGTAAAAAACCTTTTAATATATTTTTAATACTTTTCTTGGGTTCTTCTTTTATTTTCTGCTGAATCTCTTGGAATAAGGCTTCTTCCTTTATAGCTGGAAGAGCATCAAGGCTCATTGTGACGTCTTTTAAATCCCATTTCTTCATCGCCTTTACAACGAATTGACTACACCGTAAAACAGCAGGACCACTTACACCAAAATGAGTGAAAATCATATCCATTTGATGAGTAATGAGCGCTTTCCCTTTTGGATTAAGGACACTAAGAGCCACATCCCTTAACGATAACCCTTGTAGTGTTTTTTGCTTAATAAAGGTTTCAGCAGATGTAACAGGAACCTCGGTTGGGAAGAGCTCGGTAATCGTATGTCCTGCTTTTTCCGCCCATGCATAGCCATCTCCTGTTGAACCTGTATGGGGGACAGACTTTCCACCAACAGCAATGACGACTGAATCAGTTTCGAATTGCTCACCGTTTTTCAGCTTCACAGCCGCTACTTTCCCATTTTCATAATAAACATTGCCAACTGCACAGTTAGTCTTCACTGTAACATGCAATTGCTTGAGCCTTAAGAGCAGTGCATCAACAACAGACTGTGCTTTATCTGTCACAGGAAACATTCGTCCGTGATCTTCTTCTTTCAGCTGAATCCCTAAATCCGCAAAGAATGTAATGATATCTTCATTGCTAAAAATAGAAAAAGCACTATATAAAAACCGACCATTTCCAGGGATGTGCTTAATAATTTCATCAGCAGGTAGCCGATTTGTTACATTACATCTGCCTCCACCTGATATGGCAAGCTTTCTACCAAGCTTATCACCTTTATCAATAAGAAGGACTTTTGCTTTTTGTTCAGCAGCACCAATCGCGGCCATTAAACCGGAAGGACCTCCACCAATTACAATTACATCATATTTCATGCCGTCACCAACTTAATTCTTTTATTTCTTCATTCAATTTTTAAAAAATAGATGATAAGGAAACCTAATCTATTATAAACTATTTGTTCGATGGATGGAAAAAAGGATATGGTTACTATGTTTTATCACTTTCGTTTTTCATTAGTAGAAATAATTAGTGAAGAAGGGTAAACTACATATAGCGTTTTGAAAAATGCTGTACAATTTCATACATAAAAATATACTTTTTTGTGATAAAATAAATGCTTGGTTTCTTCAATGGAATTGATAAGTTTGATAGTAGGACGTGGATTTATGTCATCTAAGCTGTTAAAAGGTACATTTATATTAACATTAGGCACGATTATATCAAAAGTATTGGGGTTATTTTATGTCATCCCCTTTTATCATATCGTTGGTAGTGAGGGGCAGGCGCTCTATGCCTTTTCGTATATTCCTTATACGATTTTTATTAGTCTTGCAACGGCGGGGATTCCACTGGCCGTCTCGAAGTTTATTTCCAAATATAATGCTTTAGAAGAATATGCCGTTGGGCGAAAGCTATTTAAATCAGGACTCGTTATTATGATGTGTACGGGTATCCTGTCATTCTTAGCTTTATATTTTATTGCACCTTATATTGCTGAGATGAGTACAAATGCGGATGTAGAGGGAAAGGTAAAGGATGTAACAACTGTTATTCGTGCTGTTAGCTTTGCGTTAATCGTTGTGCCTATTATGAGTTTGATTCGTGGCTTTTTCCAAGGTCATCAATCCATGGGGCCATCGGCCGTTTCACAAGTAATTGAACAAATCGTTCGAATTACCTTTGTGCTAGCAGGTGCCTTTGTCGTTTTGAACTTCATGAACGGTACAATTACGGAAGCTGTCAGTGTTGCCACGTTTGCAGCATTTATTGGAGCCATCGGAGGTTTATTTAGCTTACTCTGGTATTGGTATAAGCGCAGACCATATTTAAATGAAATGCTTTTACATGATAAAGGTACAGTAGATATTTCTCTTAAAGAAATGTACAAGGAAATATTAGTATATGCAGCTCCGTTTGTGTTTGTTGGAATTGCCAATCCGTTATTCCAACTAGTCGATCAATTTACCTTTATTAAAACAATGGAATCGATAGGATATAATAACAAAGAAGCTGAAACGGCATTTGCAGTAATAACAATGCAAACTCATAAGCTTGTCATTATTCCTGTCTCTTTAGCTACCGCTTTTTCACTAACATTAGTGCCTTCCATTACGAAAGCATTTGTAGAAAATGATCGTAAAAGCTTAAATAATCAGTTGAATCAAGCCTTTCAGGTTGTATTATTCCTAACGCTACCTGCTGTTGTAGGAATTTCCATGCTAGCTGAACCGCTCTTTACATTGTTTTATGAGCATAGTGAGCTAGGAACAGAGGTATTACGTACATATGCCCCAGTGGCAGTATTATTTGCCTATTTCTTAGTGACAGCTGCGATTTTACAAGGGATTAATGAACAGCGTTTCACCGTCCTAAGCTTACTTGTAGGTCTGTTATTAAAATTAAGCTTAAATATCCCACTGATAAAATGGCTGGAAACCGAAGGGGCAATTGTCGCAACGGCAATCGGCTATATGGCAGCTATTATCATTAATTTAGTCGTTATAAATAGGTTTGCTAAATATCCATTCAAACTCGTCATGAGAAGAAGCATATTAATCATTTTATTTACGCTCTTGATGTTTATTGGGACTGGAATTGTCTACAAGCTTCTTACTATGTTCCTATCAACAAAAACTGATTTCTCAAGTTTATTGATAGTCATTATTTGTGCAGCTGTTGGAGTAGGAATTTATTTCTACTTAAGCTTAAAAACAAGACTCATTTATTTCTTAATGGGTGAAAAGGTTGAGCGTGTATTAAAAAAATTAAAATTTAGAGTTTAGCTATTGGGGTTGAGGTTATGAGAATTGATAAAATGCTTGCTAATTTAGGCTATGGCAGCAGAAAAGATGTTAAAAAGCTATTAAAGGACGGCATCGTTGAACTAAATGAGCAGAAGGTAAAAGACCCTAAACAGCATGTTGACCCAGAGAATGATGTTGTCACCATTAACGGGGAAAAGGTTGAATACAAGGAATTTATTTATTTAATGCTTAACAAGCCTCAAGGAGTTATTTCAGCTACGGAAGATTCGGAACACGAAACCGTACTGGATTTATTGGAAATGGAGGACCTTGTATTTTCTCCTTTCCCAGTTGGACGACTAGATAAGGACACGGAAGGACTGCTTTTGTTAACGAACGATGGCCAGCTTGCCCATCGCCTTTTATCACCAAAAAAACATGTGCCGAAAACATATTTTGCTGTTATTAATAGTGAAGTGACGGAAGAGGATGTTGCCGCCTTTAAACAGGGAGTAATATTAGATGATGGTTATGAAACGAAGCCTGGTGAACTAAAGATTATTAAATCAGGTGCTACATCCGATATTGAGCTAACCATTACCGAAGGGAAATTCCATCAGGTAAAAAGAATGTTTGAGGCTGTTGGAAAACGAGTAATGTACTTGCAAAGAATTTCAATGGGGCCGCTAAAGCTAGATGAGTCATTAGAGCTCGGGGAATATCGAGAATTAACTGATGAAGAAATGAAAGAATTAGTTGAATATGAGGTAAATTAAAAATCGCCTAAACCGGCGATTTTTTTGGTTTAGCTTTGGAAAACAAGCGACCAAAGCTTTCTATGTTAATGCTTTTTAGGATGACATTTTTACTTTCTTTTTCGTAGTTGTCCATTTTCCTCGACTAGGGCTTTTCACTAGGTCGTTATAAACAAGAACGTTTAAATCTCTCTGGATGGTGCGAGGAGTAATACCAAATTCCTCTACAAGCTCCCCCGTTGTCACAGTTCCACGATTATTAATAAACATGTAAACGGATTTGATACGGTTTAACATCCGGTTAGTTGAAGGTTTCAATAAACCACTCCCTATCCTTTTTTCAAACCAATGGCAAATTCCTGTAACCGACAGCTTCGTTGAAGAAATAAGTTCTTCAAGCATTTGTAGTTTTCTTTTCCGCAGCCATCTCCTTTTCATCTTTCAGGTAATATTTTCAAAATATCATCCTTATTCTACATTGTACCCCTATTTTTTGATAATTTCTACATTATAATGAAATTTACATAACCTTACAAAGCTATCCTCCTTTCATTTATCTTTCTAAAACGTATTAATATTACTGCTTGTATTATGTTAGATATTTCAAAACAAGGAAATGAAAATTTTTGGTGCCAATTTTTTGTAGTATCTTCTATAATTAAGAAGGATGAAATGCTATCAAGAAAGGAATTAGTATTTAATGTGGAATGAGTCATTAAGGAATCAATTAGTGTATCCGAAAGAAAATATTTATTTTGCATTTGTCGTTTTATTTAGTATTTTAACTTATTTTTATTTGGCTATTTCCATTATTGGAATCGTCATTATAGTAATTATCATTTTTCTTTCATTTACACTGCATGGAATTATGATTGGTGGCATTAGAAGAAATGGTGTAAGGATAAGTGAAAATCAGTTTCCGGATATTTACGAAAAAGCAGTTATGACTGCTAAAGATATGGGCTTAACCGTTATGCCGGAAATTTATATTATTGAATCTGAGGGTATGTTAAATGCGTTTGCTACAAGATTTTTTAGAAAAAACATGGTCGTATTGTATTCGGGAATTTTCGAGTTAATTGAAAGAGGAGCGGAAAAGGAAGTATTATTTGTCCTTGCACATGAATTTGCTCATTTGAAAAGAAAGCATGTTATGGTAGGAATATTACTATTACCAGCTATGTGGATCCCATTTCTCGGAAATGCGTATTTAAGGGCATGTGAATATACTTGTGATCGGTATGCTGCATTTTATGTACAATCCTTTGACGCTGCAAAAGATGCATTAACGATGCTAGCTATTGGAAAGGAAATGTATCCAAAGGTGAATAAGCAAGCCTATATGGAACAGCTTCAAACAGAACATGGCTTTTTTGTTTGGCTAAATGAAAAATTATCAACACATCCTCATCTGCCAAAGAGAATTTATGCGTTATCAAGATTTTTCTCGGACGATTCCACAGTCAAGCTACATGAGCCTAGAGGAAGAGTGGTCTTAGGAATATTCGGTGCATTTATTTCAGTTATTTTTCTTTCCTTCGCAATATGGGGGGGATTTAAGGCTTTTGAAAAAACGTCTTTTTGGTCGGAAACAGTATCAGGTGTCGAAGGGACAACTCCTTTAATGATTGCAGCAAGTGAAAATGATGTGGACACCATTTTAAAATTAGTTACAGAGGGAATAGATGTAAATGAAGAGGATGTCGAAGGGTCAACAGCGCTTCATTGGGCTGTTTACAATGGTAATATAGATGCGGCTAATCTTCTCCTTGAGCACGGTGCTGACCCGAACACTGTTGATATGTATGAAGGAACTCCTCTTATGAGCACCGTTTTTAACGAAGATATTGAGATGGCAGTATTGTTACTACGGTATGGAGCAGATGCAACCTTTATGGATTCTGAAGGCTATACAGCGTTTGATTACGCTCTTGAATATGGATACGAGGATTTTATCGAATTATTGCAGCTACAAAATGTAAACTACTCTAGCTTTTAGAGTAGTTTTTTTAAATATTAAAACTTTCTTTCATTTTAAACGTATTAAATGAAAGGAGGAGATGGTATGACATTATTAGAAGTAAATATAAAAGAAGCTGGTTATGAACGCGAACATCCGATCATACATAATCTTCAATTTAATGTCCAAAAGGGAGAGTTAATCGGACTCATTGGACCAAACGGAGCGGGGAAAAGTACAACCATTAAAACGATTCTAGGATTACTTGAACATAAGAAAGGTGATGTCCTGTTCAAGTCTAACTCAAAATATTCTTATATTCCTGAAAGACCTGTCTTCTATGATGAGCTAACTTTATGGGAGCACCTCGATTTTATTGCTGCAGTAGAAGGATTGGAACAAGAGTCATACATCCAGCAGGCAAAAGAGTTGCTTGATAAATACACTCTTGGTGACCACGCACATGAATTTCCGGGCAAATATTCTAAAGGGATGCAGCAGAAAGCGATGCTGATTTTATCCATGATTACGAATCCGGATGTTTATATTATTGATGAACCATTTATAGGCTTAGATCCAAATGCAATGAAGCTATTTCTTGAATCGATCCAAGCTGAACGAAAACGTGGAGCAGGAATCCTTATGTCTACTCACGTATTAGATACTGCTGAAAAAGTTTGTGATAGGTTTCTAATCATTCATAAAGGAAGGCTTCATGCTGCTGGAACTTTAAATGAAATAAGGGAACAATGCAATCTGCCAAACGGATCGTTATATGACTGCTTTCATTTAATTGCAGAAGGTAATGCAAATGAATAGTAGAAAGATATTTTACGATCGACTTATTAAAGAATGGAAGTATCAATATGGAGTAATCCGCATTATTGCCGATTGGACGATCATTCTTTATTTGATTATCCCAGTGAATATTCTCTTTATATTCATGTATCGTTCTTGGTGGATAAATACGCCGAGCTGGATGGAATTCATTTCATTTCCGTTTTTTATTTTTATTATTTATCTATTGTCTTGGGGCGGAACCATTCGGACTTATGTGCAGGAAGCAGATAAAATTTTCTTGGTGAAAATTTCGAAAATCTTTTTAGGGATGAGAAGATTTGGCTATATTTATTCGCTTTTTATGCAGCTATTCATTACAGGAGCGATATTTCTTATTTTTTTGCCATTTTTGAGAAACCATTATCTTCTTGAATGGCACCAAATTACCTCGTTGATGTTTTCTTTTATGGCACTAAAAACAGCCATCATTCTCGTAAAATACCACCTGAGAAAAATTGAATCAAAGTTAATTAAAATGATGGTCGGAACCATTGTTTTTCTTGGATTTGGATTTGTGGTTGTAATGATATACATATGTTTTGAACGAGGCTTTTTAGGCTTTAACTATTTAATAGGATTTATCTTGTTGATTACTTCCATCCTTCAAAGCTTAAGGATGATAAAAAACGTCTCTTCGATTGATCATGATATCCTGATGGAGCAAGAGCAAAAAATGAAGTATATTGAAATGATTTTCAATCTCTCATATGAAATAGAAAAGCCTGTCGTCTCAAAACGGAAGAAACCTTTGCTCTATCGTCGTTCAAAGCGGATTTTTAACAATCGAACAAAAATAAATGGTTTTATCGAGCTGTTCATAAAAATTTTTATGCGAAATAGTTCTTATTGGAGAGGCTTTATACAAATTATTTCTGTCACATCTGCTGCACTTATCATCATTCCGCCAATTTGGATTAAAGCGGTTATTTTAATAGGCTTTTTGATCATGATGCATTCTTGGCTTTCTCTAGTTTGGGATAAAATTGCTTCTTCCAATCCGTTAACCCAAAAATATGGTGATACACCCGATTATTATTCAGCGAGGAAAAGAGCCGTTTTATCATTATTTATAGTAGCGATAATTATACTTGCTATGTTTGTTACAATTGTAATTTCGATTTTATCTCTGATGAATGGGTTTTTCTATCATGCTAATTAGTCAAACTAGGTTGCTAGAAAGGTGGAGATTTTATGCTGACACTTATTCAAAACGGAGAGTTATATACACCTGATTATCTTGGGAAGAAGGATATTTTGTTAGTTAATAATAAAATTGGCTTTATTAAGGATAAAATAGAGCTACCAATTAATTTTGTTGACATACAAATAATTGATGCTGCTGGTAAACTAGTAGTACCAGGATTTATTGATTCTCATGTACATATATTAGGTGGCGGGGGTGAAGGTGGTTTTAAAACGCGGACACCAGAAATTATGCTAACTGATGCAACATTATCAGGGATTACTACTCTTATCGGAGTTCTCGGTACGGATGGAACAACTAGAACGATGGGGAGCTTAATTGCAAAGGCAAGAGGTTTAGAAGAGGAAGGAATTACTTGCTATGTCCAAACCGGTTCTTATCAAGTACCAGTAAAAACATTAATGGGAAAAATTGAAGATGATATTATTCATATTGATAAAATCATTGGCGTAGGTGAAATTGCAATCGCAGATCATCGCTCATCCCAGCCAACAGTTGAAGAACTAGCCAAAATTGCAGCTGCGGCTCGTGTAGGAGGAATATTAGCTGGAAAAGCGGGAATCGTTAATATACATGTCGGTGATAGCAAAACTCATTTGGAATTAATTGAAGCGGTAGTTGAAACAACTGATATTCCAATTAGGCAGTTTTATCCGACACATATTAATCGGAATGCTCATCTTTTTGAAGAAGGCATTCGTTATGCAAAAAAAGGAGGATACGTTGATTTCACGACTAGCACCATTCCGAAGTTTTTGGAAGAGGGAGAAGTTAAATGCAGCGAAGGTCTTAAACAAATGCTAGCCGAAGGAGTCCCTATTTCCCAAATAACCTTTACCTCAGATGGACAAGCAAGTCTTCCTGAATTTGATGATCATGGAGAATTTATAGGTTTACAAGTAGGAAAAGTGGCGACACTTTACAAGGAAGTAAAGGATGCTATTTTACAGGAGGGCATCCCGATTGAGATTGCATTAAAGGTCATTACGGAAAATCCGGCGAAAATATTAAAGCTCAACCATAAGGGAAGGATAGAAGAGGGAAAAGATGCAGATATAGTCATATTAAATCAAGATGATCTAACAATTCAGCATGTTATTTCTTTAGGAAAGCTAATGGTTAAAGATGGCAAGGCGGTCGTAAAAGGAACATTTGAATATTAATTTTTCACTGATATCGGTAATTGGTATAATGAAAGCGATAGGATTTTTTAATGAATTGCATACATATGGAGCGTTTTACTAGAAAAATTTTCAGGAGGAATTGAATTGAGTACAATTAATTGGCAGCAAGAAGTTGAAAAAAGAAAAGAAGCATTGATTGAAGACACAAAAAGGCTCCTGCGAATAAAAAGTGTATTAGACGAGGAAAATGCAACGGATGATGCCCCACTTGGGGAAGGCGTTAAGGAAGCACTAGAGTTTATGCTTAAGCTAGGAGAAGCAGACGGATTTACTGCGAAAAATGTCGGAAATCTTGCTGGGCACTTAGAGTTAGGACAAGGAGAGGATATTGTCGGAGTCCTTTGTCATGTCGACGTTGTTCCAGAGGGTGATGGTTGGACGAGCGATCCTTTTGGTGCGGAAATTCGAGATGGGAAAATATATGCAAGAGGTGCGATTGATGATAAAGGGCCGACGATGGCTGCCTATTATGCAATGAAAATTGTTAAGGAGCTTGAACTTCCTCTGACTAAACGTGTACGAATGATTATCGGTACAGATGAAGAAAGCAATTGGCGTTGTGTTGATCATTATTTTGAGCATGAAGAAATGCCGAAACTGGGATTTGCACCTGATGCTGATTTTCCAATTATTTATGCTGAAAAAGGAATTTCTGACTTTGACCTTGTCCAGATGGAGTATGGTGCCGAAAAGGAAGAGGATATACAAGTTGAGGTTCTTTCTTTCCAATCTGGCAGACGATATAATATGGTGCCTGATTTTGCGAAGGCTGCGCTAGCAATTGCTATTGACCCAACTGATTTCCTTCATGATTATAATGATTTTTTGAAGCAGAATGAGTTAAAAGGGAAATATTATATGGAAAATGGTGAATTAATTCTTGAGGCTGAAGGGGTTTCTGCACATGGGATGGAGCCAGATAACGGGAAAAACGCGGGTCTGTATATGGCGGAATTTTTAGCAAACAGAAATGTTGACCAAAAAGCGAAACACTATTTCCAATTTGTAACCCAATATTTCAGAGGGGATTCTCGAGGTAGAAATTTAGGAATTGCCTACAGAGATGATATCACTGGTGATTTAACAATTAATGTGGGCAAGTTGCTATATACTCATGAAAAAGGCGGCAGAATTGGCTTAAATGTTCGATATCCCGTAACAAATGAAATGGGTGAAACAAAAGAGAAGCTTGAAGCTTTAATAAAAGAACATGGCTTTATGCTTGAAAACTTTACTGATTCAAAGCCACATTATGTGGAGGAAGATGATTTTCTTATCCAAACTTTAAAAACTGTTTATGAAGAGCAAACAGGAGAAAAAGCCGAGTTAATTTCAATTGGTGGCGGAACTTACGCCCGTTCCTTAAAATCAGGTGTCGCTTTCGGTCCGCTATTCCCTGGTAGAGAAGATATAGCTCATCAAAAGGATGAATATATGCATATTGAAGACATGCTGAAAGCCACAGCTATTTACGCCCAAGCAATTTTTGAACTTGCAAAATAATTTCAAAATAAGGGTTGTACTGCCCGTTAATCTGCGTTAAGATTGCCCCAAGTATTTGATAAAATACGCCATGGGGAATAGAAATTGTAATGACATAATTCAGGGAGTGGCAATCAAAATGAAACAGGTTATTTTGAATGGGGAATTTATTAACCGAGAAGACGCGAAAATTGATATCGAGGATCGTGGTTATCAATTTGGTGATGGGGTATACGAGGTTATTCGGGTATACAACGGTAAAATGTTTACAGCAACCGAGCATCTTCAAAGACTGATTGACAGCGGCAAGAAAATATTAATGGACATTCCATACACAGTAGACGGAATGAAAGAAATGCTTCATAAGCTTATCGAAAAAAATCAGTTACATGACGGAACGATTTATATGCAAGTCACAAGAGGGATTTCACCGAGAAATCATTCTTTTCCAGAAACAGATGTTCAGCCTATGTTAACGGCATACACTAACGAAGTAAAAAGACCTGAGGAAAACATGAAATCTGGCGTAAAAACCGTTTTAAATGATGATATTCGCTGGCTACTTTGTGATATTAAGAGCTTAAACTTAATCGGCAATGTATTAGCAAAGCAAAAGGCTGTTGATGCTGGTTGCTATGAAGTCATTCAACATCGAAATGGCACGGTAACAGAAGGCAGCTCCTCGAATGTAGTTATGATTAAAGATGGGAAGGTCATTACCCATCCGGCTGACAATTTCATTTTAAATGGGATTACAAGGCAAGTGATTTTGAAGGTCTGTGCAAAAAATGAGATTCCAGTCGAAGAAAGAGTATTTACACTGGATGAGTTAAATCAAGCCGACGAGGTTTTCGTCTCTGGTACAACAACAGAAATTACACCAGTTATTGAAATTGAAGGCAATAAAGTTGGTGACGGAACTCCTGGCCCAGTTACGAAAAAGCTGCAGGATCTTTTTGAACAAGAGATAGAAAAAGAATGCGGACCATTAAATTAAATTAAATTATTAACTAGCAAGCCAAAATCATAATAGATGATGATGGCTTGCTTTTCTATTTAAAACTAAATCGTCGTCAGATTCATTGAACAAGCCTCGATGCACGAAGTAATCGTAAGCGCAGAGAAATGAATCTGACGACATTTTACATAACTGGACTAGGGCAGTTCATAATTATTTTCCGAAGGTAAGGAATACGACAAGTGTGTGCATTTGCCACCAGTATTTGTTAAAATGAAATGAAATGTCGTGAGTTTGTTGGAGGTTGAAATGGAAAGAAAACCACATTTTTTCTTTGCTGTGTCTTTACCTGAAGAAACGAAGCAAGAATTAGACAAAGCTTGTTTATCGCTAAAAGATACGCTACCCTTTAAAAGATGGGTTCATCCTGAAGATTATCATATTACGTTGGCTTTTCTTGGTTCTGCTTTAGAGGAGAGGCTTGCTACCGCAAAATCACTTGTAGAGATTTCTTTAAAAGAAGAGAAATCCTTTCCGCTTCATATCCACCAGCTTGGTGTGTTTGGAAAAGCGGACGAACCGAGGATATTTTGGGCAGATACGCTGAAAGAAAATCGGCTAATGACAATTAGGGATAAGGTATATACATCGTGTATACAAGCCGGCTTCCAATTAGAAGAGAGACCGTTTAAACCTCATATTACACTTGCGAGAAAATGGGCTGGAAACACTAGCTTTCATCCCAACTTACTTAAGATAAATAATCCATTTAAGGAAACACCACTCTCTTTTGAAGCAAATGAGGTTGTTTTATACCAGACTCATTTAGAGCGTGAACCTAAATACGAAAAAATGGCAATCTTTCCACTAATAAAAGAATAAACTAATATATAAGATTGAAAAACAAGGTAGGCTTAGTAAATGGGACAGTTAATTAAACTACAAGATTATGTTTCTAGATATGAACAAAACATTTATTTATATCCTTCTCGATATGTCAGACTTAAACAACAGCAATGGAATAAATTAAAGCAAGCATGGGAAAATGCTGAAGATGGCTTCTTCTCAGAGCAGTTTCAGAATCCGCAGGAAACATTTGACTGGCTAGAGGAAGACAAGGAACCATTCATGAATAAGCTGAAAGGTTTTTTAAAGTTAGGCAAAAAGGAGAAGGAAGATGATGAACTCGTTCATCATGGGGGAGAAGAACAAGCCAATGAGGACAATCCTGATGAAGGCACCTTTGGGTTTGAACCTATTTTTTCCTATCGTCCTGAAAATGAAGAGGAATTAAAACAGCAGTTTCTTGATCAAATCTTTCGTTTTCAAATGAAATGGGCGAGTTCCACATTAACAGAAAAATCTTTTATTGATAAAGCCTATAATTATGATGAAAAACTGAAATATTTTTTACAACGTTTTCCTGATACATTTCTAGTTTTATATGCACCATTATTTTTATTGAAAAAAGCGCCCGTTGAAGTTGACCCAATTATACTTACTCCAACAGGTGCATGGTGTATAAGCTTTCTTGAAGAAGAGGATTTATCCGTATTTCTTGGTTCCAACGATAGGTTCTGGATAAAGCGTACAAAAGGAGTAGAGAAAAAAGTTTTAAATCCTATTCTTTCATTAAACCGTACGAGTAAAATTGTCCAGCAAATTTTTAACATGCATGAAATTGATCTGCCAATTCAAAAAGCAGTTATATGCAGAAACGGTTATATTGATTACCCTGCACTTCCTTTTGATATAAAGCTAATTGAAAAAAGAAATCATGATGAATGGTTTTCAAGCATGAGGAATCTCCGCTCACCTCTTAAACATATGCAATTAAAAGCAGCACAGGCATTACTACAATATTGCCAAACTACGTCAATTAGAAGACTAGAATGGGAGATTTCAGACGAAGAGTAAAATATACGGATAGATATTCAAAATGGATGAATGATCTTTGAATATCTACTAAAAGGTAGATACTTGATGAATAAAATATATTTTATTGTAAATCCACAGGCTAAAAATGGGTATTGTCAAAAAATATGGAAAAAACTAGAGAGCATTCTTTTGAAAGAAAATATCCCCTATATGGCTTTTTTTACTGAATATCGTGGTCATGCAAAAGAAATAGCAGAGAATCTCGCAGGAAAACCAGGGGAGAAGCAACTATTACTTGTCGCTGTCGGTGGCGATGGGACGATGCATGAGGTTGTAAATGGGGTGTCTTCATTTAGAAATGTAAGAGTGTCCTATATTCCTTGTGGTTCAGGTAATGATTTCTCCCGTGGATTTGGTGTCCCTAGAAATCCAACTCAGGCGTTATATTCAATCATCCATGAAGTGAACGATGATGCCATTTTAGTTGATACAGGAAAAATTACGAACAATGAGGAGAAAGAACTTTATTTTGTTAATAATATGGGGGCAGGTCTAGATGCGCTCATTTCTCGGGATGTTAATCGGTCAACGATAAAACGTTTTTTAAATAAGCTCTCGCTCGGAAAATTCGTTTATGTTTATTTCCTCCTAAAAAATTTATTTAGGTATACATGTAAGTCAATAAAAATTACTGTTGATGAACAAACATATTCCTTTGATTCTGCTTGGTTTGTAACGGTATCTAATCAACCTTTTTATGGTGGGGGAATGAAGATTTCTCCAGAAGCTTCACCTTATGATGGAGAACTAAATATTACGGTTGTTCATAATTTATCAAGACTAAAGCTATTATTCGTCTTTATTACAGTCTTTTGGGGTGGACATGTTTCCTTCAAAGAGGTGGAAATGTTCATCGGAAAATCGATTTCAATCCATTCAGATACCCCTTTGTATGCTCATGCAGATGGAGAAGACGTTGGTTTAACACCATTAACAATAAATATTTGTCAACAGGCGCTTCCCTTATTAGTAAAGGGAATGACGATAAAAAAAGAGGAGGTGGGCTAAAATTTCCCCAAATAATCGTAAATTTTATGCTTATTTAGACGAAATGGATAAGATGACGATTTTACTGCCGTATGATTATCATGGAGGGGTTTCTACATCTTTTTCCATAAGCGATCATAAGGAAAGAAGCCCACTTCAAATAGTAGACCGCATTCTGTTAAAGGATGCGGTAAAATATATCTGTCATACAAGTAAGGAGCAGCTGATTGGAAATCAACATTGGATAATCGACGAGCATAATGAGAAAACAGATATGCAAATTGGTGCAGTCATCCGAACAGAAGCCTTTGAACAAGCTTTTTTTTATAACGGACTGCTTGGTTGTACTTATTGTAAATCAAAAACATCTTTCAAATTATGGGCCCCAACGGCAACAACTGTGCAGCTAAAGCTATTTAATAACGAAACAGGCAAAACTGAAATTCATCAGCTAGTAAGGAAGCAACAAGGTGTCTGGCAATTAACCGTTCACAGAGACTTAGAAAGATTCTACTACACTTTTTTAGTTTGTGTGAATTTAGAATGGAGAGAGGCTGTCGATCCATATGCTGTTTCAGTCAGCACAAATGGCAAGCATGGAATCATTATTGATATAAATAAAACGAAAACGATAAAACCTCCACTACCCCCTATTGAACATCTTACTGACGCTATCATTTATGAAACTCATATTCGCGATTTTACTATCCATCCAAAGAGTGGCATTACGGAAAAAGGCACATATCTCGGTGTGGCAGAATTAAATACGGTTGGAACAGACGGGAATCTTACAGGTCTATCCTATGTGAAAGAGCTTGGTGTGACACATATTGAGCTTCTTCCAGTAAATGACTTTGAAGGTGTCGATGAAGGAGGAACGAAGAAGGACTATAATTGGGGCTACAATCCACTGCACTTTAATACTCCAGAGGGAAGCTATTCGACCAATCCAGCAGATCCTTATCTTAGAATTACGGAGTTAAAAACAATGATTCAAATGATTAATTCTGTGGGACTACGTGTGATTCTCGATGTCGTTTATAACCATGTGTATATTCGTGAGCAGTCTACCTTTGAAAAAATTGTCCCAGGCTACTATTTTCGGTATGACGAATTTGGCATGCCTTCTAACGGAACCGGTGTCGGCAATGACTTTGCCTCAGAACGATTGATGGCAAGAAAATTTATTCTTGATTCTGTTCTGTTTTGGATGAACGAGTATAACCTTGATGGCTTCCGCTTTGACTTAATGGGGGCACTGGATATCACCACGATAAATCAAGTCCGTAAATTAGTAGATTCTATTGATCCAACCACAATTATTATCGGCGAAGGCTGGGACTTACAAACGCCGATTCTTCAAAACGAAAAAGCGAATATTCGTAACCAAGAGAAGCTTCCCAAAATTGGACAATTTAATGATTGGTTTAGGGATACGATTAAAGGGAGCACATTTAATCTGTATGACAAGGGGTATGCTTTAGGTAACGAACATTATTATGAAGCGGCTAAACAAGTTATTTCTGGTAGCATCGGTATTGAAAAGAATGGGTCCCTTTTTTGCTCACCAATTCAGTCCGTTAATTATGTTGAATCCCATGATAATCATACGCTATGGGATAAATTATCTGTTTGTTTACCTGTTTTAGCTGGGGATAATATACAGAGGTATCACCGATTAGCAACCATTATCGTACTTCTTTCTCAAGGTGTCCCTTTTTTGCATAGTGGGCAGGAATTTTTTCGAACGAAGTATGGAATTGTTGATAGCTATCGCTCACCCAACGAAATAAATCAATTAGACTGGGAGCGGAAAGGTCGATTTACAGAAAACGTAAATTATATAAAAGGGATCATTGCCATTCGGAAGGCACATCGTGCATTTAGGATTAATGATTCTAGAATGATTCATCAGCATATGAAATTTCTTCCACTAGAAAAACCGATCATCGGTTATTTGCTTGATCAGGTTGGGGATTTTGGGAAATGGGAGCGAATTTTAGTATTTTTTAATCCAACAAACTATAAGCATACCGTCGATTTACCTGAAGGAATTTGGGACTTAATTGTAGATGATAAGCAAGCGGGAATAATGAAAATACGAAAAATAGGAGAGAATGTAATTAACCTTGAGCCAATAAGTGCATATGTGCTTGTAAGCAGTTAAAAATGGGGGGGAGGTTCGTTATCCTCCTATAAAGATTAATGTTTTGAGAAACGTAAATAAATGGACTTGACGAAAAAAGCATGGAAGAGATAAAATTTACTAAGATAGCTATTGTGGGTTATTGCTTCAATAGCTTTTTTTATTTTCTATTTTTAATAATTTATTGGGCTTTTCTAATTCAACCTCTTGCCCGAAACTTCTTTTTTTAAAACACGTAAAGTGTTTTTTCTTATAAATAGCTAGTAAATTGCAGGTGAATATTTTGGAACATATATTTGGACAAGACTGGGAAATATCTCCTGCTGGTGGTGCGACTGGTGAGGCTTTTTTTGCTAGACATGAGGGACAACGGTTATTCCTAAAAAGGAATTCTTCGCCTTTTCTCGCTGTCTTATCAGCTGAAGGAATTGTACCTAAGCTTGTTTGGACAAAAAGGCTTGAAAATGGCGATGTTATTACTGCTCAGCAATGGTTAAACGGAAGAGAACTCAAGCAAGCAGAAATGAACAATGAACGTGTAGCAAAATTACTAAAAAAGATTCACAGTTCTAAGCCGTTACTTGGCATGCTAAAAAGATTGGGGAAAACTCCGCTTTATCCTGAAATGCTCCTGCAAACGATTGAGCATGAGTTAGATTTGGAGTTATTACAGAAGAAATCAGTTTCTGATTCGATTTCTTTTTTAAAAAAAGAAATAAGCATGGTTCAATGTGAAGAGAAAACGGTTTGCCACTGCGATGTTAATCATAATAACTGGCTGCTCACTGAGAATAATCAGTTATATTTAATTGATTGGGACGGTGCTATGATAGCCGATCCAGCGATTGATCTTGGTATGCTCTTATATTTATACATCCCGAAAGATGAATGGGCAGACTGGATCGGGCGTTACGGTCGAAAGTTGTCAGAAGATTTATGCCATAGAATGAAATGGTATGTTATTGCTCAAACATTGACCGCCATTCAATGGCATAAAAGTAAGTATCGTTTTCAAGAAATGAATAAATGGCTTAAATTTTTAGATGAGGTTCATGAATATTAAGAAAAGTGATCGATATCGCTTACCCATTGAGACAGCACTTGCTGATGAGCTTCAATATGCGCATTCAATTGTGAAGAATTAACTCCGTTTTGACTGTAATTATATATATCTTCTAGTACTGATAATGAGTTATCGCCTATACTTGGATGAACCATTAATGATTTTACTAATCGTCCAAGCTGTTCACATTCAGAAACTGATCCGCAACAATCTGTTTGATGGTTGCTTAATATATCTTTTAATAAATTTAGTTTGTCTTGTTGGCTAATTGGCATATTTAACACCCTTTCTAAAAAGAAATTCACACTTATGTTGTGAATTTCTTTTTTTTATTATGCATGTCGGGGCTGACAAGCTATTTCAGCTTTTCTTGTCTAGCTTCAGTGGCTAGGAGCTCGAGTCATAAGCCAATCTGTCATGAAGGTTAAAGAACAACCTTCAAGCCATCTTGTCTTATGCTTATCGCTCCTGAGCGAGCCACTTCAGCTTTTCCACTTGCAACGAGCTTATTTGCGTGATAAGGTTTTAGCGGTAGGAAATAATAAAAATAAAATGATATTATTTTAAATTTTTGAAATGTCTAGCTCCAGCGCCTATCCCCTCGAGGTCACAAGTCAATCCTCTTAGAAAGGTAAAGAACACCTTTCCAAGAGGCTCGTCTTGTGCTTGTCGGGGATGAACACAAAGGAAAGCCCCCCTTGTGTTAACTTCGCAGGAACAATTCGTACTTTAATTGTTCCGAAGGCGCTTGCGCTTTTCGGTTAGGAGTGTCATTATGCGACAAAGAAATAAACCATGGGCAAAGGAAAAACTTGCTGAGTATCCGCAATATGTAATTCAAACACCAGAAGAAAATAAAGGGAAATGGCAAGATGTGTTTGAAAAACGTGCGCCACTCCATATTGAAATTGGAACTGGTAAAGGTAGATTTATTACTGGGATGGCGAAGGCAAACCCTGATATAAATTATATAGGTATTGAATTGCAGGATAGCGTAATTGTAACAGCATTGGATAAGATTATTGAAGATGAATTACCCAATGTGAAATTAATGAATGTAAATGCAGTTGATTTACAGAAGTATTTTGAAGATGGCGAGATTGACAGAGTTTATTTAAATTTCTCAGATCCTTGGCCAAAAGCACGTCATGCAAAACGCCGACTTACTTTTGAAAGCTTTTTGAAAATATATGAAAGCATTCTTGTGAAAAATGGAGAAATCCACTTTAAGACAGACAATCAAGGCTTATTTGAATTCTCTCTAATGAGCTTTTCACAGTATGGCTTATTGCTGAAGGAAGTTAGTTTAGATCTTCATAACAGCAATTATGAAGGCAATATTATGACTGAATACGAAGAGAAATTTTCACAAAAAGGAAACCGCATTTTTCGATGTGAGGTACAATTCCGCTAAGCTTATCCGAATGGATAGGCTTTTTTTTATCCTTTTCTGAATGTAGTGGTAAAATAAAACTAATCTTAAAAAAATTCTGTTAAGGAGGTTTGTATGCAAACATTACAATTACAAAATATTAAGCTTACTTGGCTTTGCGGTGGAGTGAATCATCTTGATGGTGGTGCGATGTTTGGCGTTGTGCCGAAACCGCTCTGGTCAAAAAAATATCCATGTAATGAGAATAATCAAATCGAGCTACGGACGGATCCTATTTTAGTTCAGACAGAAGGACTAAATTATTTGATTGATACCGGTCTTGGCTATGGTAAATTAACTGAAAAGCAAAAGAGAAATTTCGGTGCATTAGAGGAAACACAAGTAGAGGAAGATCTAAGAAGGCTTGGACTTTTACCTAATGATATAGATTATATCTTAATGACCCATATGCATTTTGACCATGCAGGTGGATTAACGAAACCATTTGATGGAGGATATATTTCTGCATTTCCACAAGCAAAAATAATCGTTTCGAAAACGGAATGGAATGAAATGAGAAATCCTAATATTCGTTCGAGAAATACATATTGGAAAGAGAATTGGGAGGCTATCCAAGGGCAAGTGACTGTTTTTGAAGAAGAATGGAAGCTTGGTCCGATTGAAATGCATCATACAGGGGGACACAGTGACGGTCATTCTATTGTGAAAATTCATGATGGGAATGAATTTATTATTCACATGGCTGATATAATGCCAACACATGCACATCAAAATGTCCTTTGGGTATTGGCCTATGATGATTATCCGATGAATTCAATTTTTGCAAAGCAGAAGTGGATGGAATACGGTTTAGAGAATAATGCTTGGTTTACATTCTATCATGATGCCTTTTTCCGTGCGGTTAAATGGGATAAAGAAGGCAATATAACAGAACAATTAAAAAGCGAGAGAAAGGAATAAATCTAGAGTAGTTCTTTAGGACTAATTCTTTGCATTATCAAAAGCTCTGTGAGATCATAATGTTGTTATAAATATAACTTAAACGACTATGTTCTACATAAGAGGTGTGCTATGACAATCTATTCATTCGAGGCTGAAAAAACGAATGGGACGAAGGTGCCATTGGCTAATTATCGAGGAAAAGTCATGCTTATTGTTAATACAGCAAGCAAATGTCAGTTTACCCCACAATTTGAGGATTTACAGAAACTTTATCTTGAATATCGTGATCAAGGCTTTGAAATCCTCGGGTTTCCTTGTAATCAATTTGCAGATCAAGAACCGGGTACAAATGAGGAGGCCGCTGGATTTTGTAAAATGAATTATGGAGTAACCTTCCCGATATTTGCAAAATCAAATGTAAATGGTGATGAGGCTAATCCGATATTTCAGTATTTAAAAGAGCAAATACCATTCAGAGGCTTTAATGAGGATAATATTTCTGAAAAGCTGTTAAAAATGATGATAAGTGCTAAAGGACCTGAGTGGTTGCTTGGAGAGCATATTAAATGGAACTTTACAAAGTTTTTAATTGACCAAGAAGGAAATGTTATTCAGAGATTTGAACCAACTGATGATATTGATAAAATTTCTGAAAGCATTAAGGAACTCCTAGTGGCATCTAAATAAAGCGAAAAAGCAAAAAGCTCGTAGATGTCTACGGGCTTTTATGTTGAGATTTATGTAAGCTTATATGCTTCTAAGATTGTGCCAGTATGTGCATCGGTAATAAATTCATACTGTTCGTTGTGTTCATCGACTAATCTTGAAATGCCGCCACGGTACACATTGTAGTGCAGTTCATCCTTTTCGTAATGCTCTGCATTCATGAGAATCCATGAACCGCTAATGGGACCAATCTTTTTAAATGCGGCCTTAGCAATTGATAAGGCCCTTTCAGGAGATATCGTTGCTTTCTGAGATAATACTTCCTTTACAGCTATCCCACCAGCAATTCCGACAGCAGTTCCGAGTAAAAATGATTTCCAGTTCATCAGTATCCTCCATTCTTATTCTGTTTGTGTGAAACTAAATCGTCGTCGGTTTAGTACAAACGGAAATAGTGGTAAGTCGAATAAAACTTCTGTAATATTAATTATATACATATTTTATCAAAAACGAAGGAGTATCTCTAATGAAACAACAAACATTACAGCTCTTTAAAACTTTAACCGAGCTACCTGGAACAGCAGGTAATGAACATTTAGTTCGAAATTTTATGCGTGAGCAGCTCAGCAAATATACGGATGAGATCGTTCAGGACAAGCTAGGAAGTATTTTTGGGGTGAAAAGAGGCAACGAGAACGGACCAACAATAATGGTTGCAGGCCATATGGATGAAGTTGGCTTTATGGTGACCTCCATTACTGAAAATGGAATGATTCGCTTTCAAACACTTGGTGGCTGGTGGAGCCAAGTTTTATTGGCACAAAGAGTTCAAATCATGACGGATAATGGTCCTGTTATTGGGGTAATTGGTTCGATCCCACCTCACTTATTAGATGAAGCAAAGCGTAGCAAGCCTATGGAAATTAGTAATATGCTCATTGATATCGGAGCTGATGACCGTGAGGATGCGAAGAAGATCGGAATTAAACCAGGTCAGCAAATTGTCCCTATTTGCCCATTTACGCCAATGGCGAATGAAAAGAAAATCCTCGCAAAAGCTTGGGACAACCGCTACGGCTGCGGGTTAGCAATTGAGCTGCTTGAAGAGGTAAAGGATGAAAAATTGCCAAATATTCTTTACTCGGGAGCGACTGTACAGGAGGAAGTTGGTTTACGCGGTGCACGAACAGCTGCAAATATGATTAATCCTGATTTGTTTTTTGCTTTAGATGCAAGTCCAGCAAATGATATGTCTGGTGACAAAAACGAATTTGGTCAATTAGGGAAAGGAACACTTTTAAGAATTTTAGACCGTTCTATGGTGACTCATCGCGGTATGAGAGAATTTATTCTAGACATGGCTGAAACAAACAACATTCCTTACCAATATTTTGTTTCACAGGGCGGTACAGATGCCGGTCAAGTACATCTTTCAAATGAAGGAGTTCCAAGTGCTGTAATCGGTATTTGCTCGCGTTACATTCATACACATGCTTCCATTGTTCATGTTGATGATTATGCAGCGGCAAAAGAGCTTTTAGTCAAGCTTGTTAAAGCATGTGACCGTACAACAGTCGAAACCATTCGTCAAAATGGCTAATAAAACAGAAAAAGGCAGCAGATTTGTTGCCTTTTTGTATGTGGAAATTAAATCGTCGTCGGATTCATTGAGCAAGCCTCGATGTACGAAGTAATCGTAAGTTGATTCAAAAGTCCTAAAGCAGGAGGTTTCAAGAGATGGATAAAGACATCGTTGCATCATATAGAAATATTATCATCGGCTCAAAAAACCCAGCAAAAATTAAGGCAGTTCAGGCTGTTTTTCAGAGCTATCAGGCAGAATTTACTTCCGTAAATGTTCCATCAGGCGTAAGCGAGCAACCTTTTTCCGATGAAGAAACGATTAAAGGAGCACTAAATAGAGCGAATGCTGCACTTAAAGAAGGCGATGGAGATATAGGGATAGGTCTTGAAGGTGGAGTTCATGAAACGGAATATGGCCTGTTTCTTTGTAATTGGGGGGCACTTGCCGAGAAGGGAAAGACAAATATTATCGCAGGTGGGGCAAGAATTCTTCTTCCTGATGCTGTTGTTAACCGAATAAAAGCTGGAGAAGAACTTGGACCTGTGATGGAGGATTTTACTCATAAAGAAGATATCCGAAAAAACGAAGGTGCAGTTGGAATATTTACAAATGGACATATTAGTCGTGCAGAAATGTTTACTCATGTTATGAAGCTATTAATCGGCCAATTTGAATATCGACGCTTGTCAGATGAATAGGAAGAAATGTATGATATAAAAGGAGGATAGATTTCCTGTCAAGGAGGAAAAAAGTATGAGAAACCATTCAAAAATGTCTTTGCTCTTGTTTATCGTATTGTTATTACTGACAGCTTGTTCTAATTCGTCAATAAAAGAGGAGCAAAAAGCAGCTTTGGATACTGTGAAAGAGACGTTTACCCAAAAACCTAAAGCGGCAAACAATAAAAATCAAGATATTGAGTTCTATCTACCTTTCGGCTTTGAATTGAAAGAAGAGACACCGAATAATATCATTTTAAAGAATGGCTCAAAAACATATATCCTTTTTTATAATCAGCATGAAGCGCCTAATAGTAAAGTTGTCTATGAGACGACTTTGAAATTAGGAGAGTATGATTTAAATGAAACATTTACAAACAATGATCGGTTAGGCTATTTATTAATTAACCAATTAGAAAAAGATAAAAATGAATTGATTGTTGGGGTGGGTGGTGTGAAAATCACAACCGAAACAAAAACAAAAGGTTTATCGACAGAGGCCGCAGCAATGATTGAAATCGTCAACTCAGTTAAAATGAAGGATTAAAGCGAAGGGTATTTCCCTTCGTTTTTTTATTTGCTTTTGAATATCATGTTAAAAATATGTAGTTACATGTGTAAAGACATGTGTTAAATTAAAGGAGTGATCATTTAAAAATCTAGGGGGATATTAAAGCATGAGAGCTTTCATAAACAGAAAAGGGGTAAGCCTTTCTGCTAAGGTATATTTCATTGATGCATTAAGCAATATGGCACTTGGTTTGTTTGCATCACTTATTATTGGCTTAATTATAAAGACGATTGGGGAGCAATTTAGTTCGCTGCTTGGAATTCAGCTTGATTTTATCGTCGAAATGGGCAAGCTAGCAATGGGACTAATGGGACCTGCTATCGGAGTAGCTGTTGCATACGGTTTAAAAGCCCCTCCGCTTGTTGTT
Organism: Bacillota bacterium; assembly: GCA_023387295.1. GTDB lineage: Bacteria > Bacillota > Bacilli > Bacillales > Cytobacillaceae > Cytobacillus. The sequence continues at coordinate 39,995 of JAEWIG010000194.1, forward strand.
TTTTCTGCCATTGTGAGTGGTGCAGCAGGAGCTAGCTTAGGAGGACCGGCGGGAAGCTTTATTGCAGCGTTAATTTCTACAGAGATTGGTAAACTCGTCAGTAAAGAAACAAAGGTTGATATTATTGTTACGCCACTCGTTACCATTTTCGTAGGATTTTCAGCAGCAACATTAATTGGCCCAGGAATTGAATACTTAATGAAAAGTCTAGGCAGTATGATTATGTGGGGAACGGAACAAAGACCAATCATTATGGGGATTGTTGTTGCTGTTCTAATGGGGATAGCTCTAACTGCCCCTATTTCATCAGCAGCAATTGCGATGATGCTTGATTTACATGGCTTAGCAGCTGGAGCAGCAACAATAGGTTGTGCAGCCCAAATGATCGGGTTTGCTGTCAGCAGCTTCCGAGAAAATAAGACTGGTGGTTTTATCGCTCAAGGTCTAGGAACTTCAATGCTACAAGTGTCGAATATTATTCGAAATCCACTTATACTTATTCCACCTACATTGGCTGGGGCACTACTAGCACCAATTGGAACGACTATATGGATAATGGAAAGTAATGCAGCCGGAGCAGGGATGGGAACAAGTGGATTTGTGGGACAGATCATGACATTTACGACGATGGGATTCGAATTGGATGTTTTGATGAAGGTTATCCTATTGCATTTTATTGGACCTGCAGTCATAAGCTTGGTATTATCAGAATATATGAGGAAAAAAGGGTGGATTCGATATGGTGATATGAAAATCCACACAGGAGGAGACCGAAATGAAAAAGCTTGAATCAATGGAACAATTCGAACAACTAAGAGATAATGGTAAGCATATCTTTATGTTCTCAGCAAATTGGTGTCCTGATTGCCGCGTTATTGACCCAATTCTACCAGAAATTGAAGAAAAATATAAAGAGTATACATTTATTTATGTCGATCGTGACGATTTCATCGATCTTTGCATTCAGCTTGATATATTTGGAATTCCAAGCTTTATCGGCTATCAGGATGGACAGGAATTAGGACGATTCGTAAGTAAGGATCGAAAAACACAAGAGGAAATTGAAAACTTTATTGAAAAGCTAACGAAATAATGGAACCAATCCTCCATCCTTTTAGATGGGGGATTTTTCATGTACAATAATACATAACTTTATTCGTACAATACTACTAGCCCGCTAATGGAGGGACATATATGAAAATGGACAGTATTAAAATGAAAAAAGAATTGGAAAAGAGATTAACGAATCCAAACAGAACCTTTTCATTCGATAAAAAAAAGGATGAGCTTCGAATAGAGAATAAACAAACAGGGAAGGGAATTACGATTTCCTTACCTGGTATTATTGCGAAATGGGAGCTTCAAAAGGAAAAAGCGATTGAGGAAGTAGTTTATTATGTAGAAGAAGGACTTCAGGCAATGGACGGGGATCTCCAGCTATTAGGAGCGGAAAAGAATATTTACCCAGTCATTCGCTCTACTTCATTCCCGCTAGAATCAGAGGAGAACGTTCCATTTTTAACAGATGAGCATACCGCTGAAACAAGAATTTATTATGCGCTTGATCTTGGTAATACATATCGTTTGATTGATACAAAGCTAATTGAAAAAGAAGGTTGGAATCCAGTAAGAATTAAAGAAACTGCATTATTTAATGTGCGTTCGCTCTCAACAGAAGTAAAGAGTGATACAGTTGCTGGAAATATATTTTACTTTCTAAATAAAAACGATGGTTACGATGCAAGCAGAATTTTAAATGAAACCTTTTTGAAAAAGATGGCTCAAGAAATTGAAGGCACGATGGCGGTAGCAGTACCCCATCAGGATGTGTTAATTATTGCCGATATTATGAATGAAACGGGTTACGATATTCTTGCAGAAATGACAATGAGCTTTTTCGCAAGTGGCCGTGTCCCGATAACAGCTCTTTCCTTCATTTATGAAAATGGGGAGCTTGAACCAATATTCATCCTAGGGAAGAATCGAAAAAAATAAATAGGCTAAATATCATAGGATCACGATAAAGTGGTCCTTTCTTTTTGCTCAACGAAATCGTCGTCGGTTTCATTGAGCAAGCCTCGACCGCGACTAACGGGCTGTATATGAACTATCAAAGAACACAAATATTTCAGAAACAGCCCGTAAGTTCCCGATTGACGAAATAAGAGTTTTCTTTGGGCTTCAGCCCTTAGAAAACTCAATCAGGCTTTGCGTGACTAACCATCAGTGGAAAATCATCACTGATGGAGGTTCGTCTTATGTTAACGAAGTAATCGTAAGCGTAGTGAAATGAAGCCGACGACATTATACATAACAAGGTTAGGAGCTGATGCTCATGAGTGTTTTGCTTTAACATATTTAAATTAACTAGACTCATATTTTTCTACAAATTTCACGAATTACTGATAAAATAATAAAGATAGAATGTAGGAAAGAGTTGGTATAAATTGAGTTGGTTTAAAAAGTTATTTAAAAAATTGAAATCAGATGAGGATGTTAGTCAACAATACCCTGAAAATAAACTGCCTGAATGGGAGGCGGGAGTTAATAATCAAAATGAGTCATCGAAGGATATTAATGCGAAGGTTGTTTATCAATATCCGAAAGGGCAATTCCGTTTTCCTTTAATTCCTGACGAAACCCCTGAACCAAAAAGTAGGAATGAAAGAGTTCGTAAAGAAAAAAGAAATGAGCAAGCTTCGCATAAGACGGAAAAAAAGCAAGTAGAACAAAGACAACGGCATCATTCACAAGGAGGCAAGCCAGATACTCCACAAAAGCATACTAAATTCGAAGCGACAAAAAGGAGAGGTCCATTTCGTCCAACAGAAATCCCCTCTCCAATATATGGATATAAGCGTCCAAGTGCGAATGTAGAAAAAAGCGACAACCGGAACGAAACAGCTCCGATAGAATATGAACTTCATGTTCATCCAAGTACGAATGTTGAAGAGAATGAAATATTATTCAAATCACCAATCGAAAAATATGAGGAACATGAGTTTACGAATGAATCCATTTACTTAGAAAAAGAAGTAGATTTAGAGGAAAATGATGAATTAGATATTGCACAAGAAGTAAATGAGCTTGTTGATGCGACCATAGAAATAGATGATTTGTATCGAATACCCGATGTTCAAGGTGAATTGAAGGAAGCTGACGAAATTTTCGATGTTAACGTAAATGTTGAAGATGCTGAGAATGTACATGAACTAGTGGAAGGTATAGAGAAAAAAGATATCGAGCTAGTTCAATATCCATCTAATGAAGTGGCAGAAGAAATCGTGGAAGCGACACCAGTTTCAACTTCTGAGCGAAGAAAACATATTCCATTTAATGTTATGATGCTTAATCAAGATAAACAAAAGCTTAAACAGAGATCTGAAGATGTTTTTGCCGAGGAGAAAGCACCATCTAATTCGATTGAAAAGCTAGAGTCATCTTGGAAAGATGGAGAAAATCGTCATGCTAGTGAGGCTGAAACCATTTCATACTATGAATTTCCTTTAGGATCATTATTATCACCACCAGTGGTACAAGAAGAAACCTCAGAATGGCTTGAGGAGCAGGAGCAACTATTAAACTCGACATTAATGAGCTTTAATGTAGGTGCTAAGGTTGTTAACGTGACCCAAGGTCCATCAGTAACAAGATATGAGGTTCAGCCAGACCCAGGTGTGAAAGTGAATAAAATTACGAATCTCTCTGATGATATTAAATTAAGTTTAGCTGCAAAGGATATTCGCATTGAGGCACCAATTCCAGGAAAGCATACAATTGGCATTGAAGTGCCGAATAAGACAAGTAGACCTGTTTACATTAGTGAAATTATTAACAGTCCTGAATTCAATAATAGTGCTTCACCATTAACGGCAGTTCTTGGCTTAGATATTGCAGGAAAGCCAATTGTAACAGACTTAAGAAAAATGCCGCACGGCTTAATTGCCGGGGCAACAGGATCGGGTAAAAGTGTATGCATCAATTCGATCCTTGTTAGTCTATTGTTTAAAGCAAATCCTGACGATGTAAAGCTTATCTTGATTGATCCAAAGATGGTTGAGTTAGCACCATACAATGGTATTCCGCATCTTGTGAGTCCTGTTATAACAGATGTAAAGGCGGCAACTGCAGCATTAAAATGGGCTGTAGATGAAATGGAGCGCCGTTATGAATTGTTTGCGCATACTGGAGTAAGAGAGATAAGACGGTTTAATGAGCTTGCCGAAGAGCATAAGCGTTATTCAGAAAAGCTTCCATATATCGTAATTGTGATAGATGAGCTTGCAGACTTGATGATGATGTCACCAGCAGATGTTGAGGAAGCGATTTGTCGAATTGCTCAGAAGGCAAGAGCGTGCGGAATTCATTTAATTATTGCCACACAAAGACCATCTGTTGATGTCATTACCGGCTTGATTAAGGCGAATGTTCCTACAAGAATTGCTTTTTCTGTATCATCGCAAATTGATTCACGGACAATCATTGATATTAGCGGTGCTGAAAAGTTACTTGGGCGCGGTGATATGCTGTTTTTAGAAAATGGCTCATCCAAGCCAGTCCGTCTTCAAGGTACATTTGTATCAGATAATGAAATAGATGATGTGGTTGCACATGTTAAAAGAGAACGTGCACCTGAATATTTATTTGAACAGGAGGAGCTGCTAAAAAAAGCTCAGGTTATTGAAGAGGAAGATGAACTATTCTATGAAGCATGTGAATTCGTTGTCGATCAAGGGGCAGCCTCAACATCAAGCCTGCAAAGAAGGTTTAAGATCGGGTATAACCGAGCAGCGAGGTTAATTGACATGATGGAGCAACAAGGATTTATTTCAGAAGGTCGTGGCAGTAAGCCGCGTGAGGTTCATCTAACAGAGGAAGAACTAGAAACATTGCAAGATGCTAGTACATTAATTTAATACGTGGTATTCTTTATTTGCATGATAGAAAACAATAAAAAGCCTTATATGTATATATGGATATTAGGTGGGGAGTTTAGGGATGAAGGAAATTGAATTGAAATTAAAAGGGGAAATTAAGCGCCTGACGAATAAAACATTTAAGTTCGATGAGCGTGTGAAAGATGGCTGGTTTTCTGCTGTCTATTTTTTAAAAACGAGAGATATTGTAAATAAATATCGTAAAGATAATATTGTTACGATGCAGTTTTTTCAAAAGAATGATGCTGTTTTATGTGGGACAGATGAAGTAATTGCTCTTTTGAAAACTTTTGCTGATAATCCAGATGAACTTGAAATATACTCATTAAAGGATGGCGATAAAATTTCGCCTTTTGAAACAGTATTAACCATTACGGGGAAATATCAGACGTTTGGTTATTTAGAAGGGGTAATTGACGGAATTCTTTCAAGACGAACGGCAGTAGCCACAAATGTATACAATGTCGTTAAAGCAGCAGGAATATCTGGAGAACAAAAACAAGTCATTTTTATGGGAGATCGTGATGATCATTTTACAACACAGGCTGGGGATGGCTATGCAGCATATATAGGCGGAGCTACAGCTCAAGCTACCCATGCCATGAGTGAATGGTGGGGGAAAAAGGGAATGGGAACTATGCCACATGCCCTAATTCAGCTATTTAACGGAGATATTGTTGCTGCTACAAAGGCATACAAAGAAACCTTCCCGGAAGATGTGTTGGTCGCTCTAGTTGATTATAATAACGATGCTATTACGGATGCCTTAAAGGTAGCGAGAGTATTTGGTGATGATCTAAAAGGGGTCAGAGTCGATACATCCCGAACATTAATTGATCAATACTTCTTGCGCAATCAGCATTTATTAGGTACGTTTGACCCTCGTGGAGTGAATGCGGAGCTGATTTTTGCACTAAGAAAAGCTCTAGATGATGAGGGCTTTAATCATGTGAAAATTGTCGTTAGCGGCGGATTTAATGAAGAGCGAATTCTTGAGTTTGAAAAGCAAGGTGTTCCTGTGGATACATATGGAATTGGAAGCAGCTTGTTAAAAATTAATATCGGTTTTACAGGTGATAATGTGTTAATTAATGGAAAACACGAAGCGAAAGCAGGACGTCGCTACCGTCCTAATCCTCGTCTAGAAAAGGTAGAATAGTTTTTGAGTCTAAAAAGTGTTATAATGTCCAAATGTGATGTCTTTCTCAAAGGATAGACAAATGCGCAAAACTAGATAAATGTCATATACTGTTTTACAGATATACGATGGTTGGAGGTTCTTTATATGACTATTTACCATTTCGTCGGTATTAAGGGGACAGGGATGAGTGCCTTGGCTCAAGTTCTCCATGATAAAAAATATCAAGTACAAGGCTCAGACTATGAAAAAAACTTTTTTACTCAACTGGCCCTAGAGCAATCAGGAATAAAGATCCTTCCCTTTCAAAAGGAAAATATAAAGCCTGGCATGACCATAATTGCTGGGAATGCATTCCCGGATACTCATGAAGAAATTCAAGAAGCGATGGAGCTTGGATTGCCAATTATCCGTTATCATCGTTTTCTAGGTGACTTTTTGAAGAGTTTTACAAGTATTGCTGTAACAGGTGCTCATGGAAAAACATCAACTACAGGTTTGCTCGCACATGTCATGAGGGGGGCGAAACCAACCTCTTTCCTAATTGGTGATGGAACTGGAAGTGGAGACGAGGACGCAGAGTATTTTGTTTTTGAAGCTTGCGAATATAGGAGACATTTTCTTTCCTATTCCCCTGATTACGCGATTATGACGAATATTGATTTTGATCACCCTGACTACTTTGCCAATGTTGAGGATGTGTTCTCTGCATTCCAGGAATTGGCTTGGCAAGTGAATAAGGGGATTTTTGCATGCGGTGATGACGAGCAGCTGCAAAAAATTCAAGCGAAGGTACCTGTTGTTTTTTATGGATTTGGAGAAGAAAATGATTTTCAAGCACGTAATATTATAAAAACCACAACGGGAACAACATTTGATGTATTTGTAAGGAATACCTTTTATGATACATTCTCGATTCCATCATTTGGTAATCATAATATTTTAAATGCATTGGCTGTTATTTCTCTATGTAATTATGAACAAATTGATGCGGAAATAATTCAAGAACGTCTTCAGTCATTTCAAGGTGTAAAAAGAAGATTTTCTGAGAAAAAAATCGGGAGCCAAGTAATAATTGATGACTATGCCCATCACCCTACAGAAATCAAGGTAACGATTGACGCGGCAAGACAGAAATATCCCGATTATGAAGTTGTTTGTGTTTTTCAACCTCATACGTATACGAGAACACAAACATTTTTAGATGATTTTGCGGTTAGCTTAAATTTAGCGAATAAAGTGTATTTATGTGAGATTTTCGGATCAGCACGTGAAAATCACGGGAAATTATCTATTGAAGATTTACAGGCAAAAATTCCAGAATCAGAAATAATTACAGAAGACGCAACAGCGGTTCTGAAAAAACATGAAAATAGTGTCATTATTTTTATGGGGGCTGGAGATATTCAGAAGTTTCAAGAAGCGTATGAGAAACAATTGAGATAAGAAAAGGTGCAGCAAATAATGCTGCACCTTTTTCTAGATCATTTTAAATTCTCTGGATTTAGGGCTTCTAGTTCAGGAATGACGAAGCGGCCATCTTTACGGATGAGGACATCGTCGAAATAAATTTCACCACCGCCATAGTCTGGGCGCTGGATATTTACCATATCCCAATGGATGTTCGAATGGTTGCCATTAAAGGCATCATCATAGCATTGACCCGGCGTGAAATGGAAGCTACCATCTATTTTTTCATCGAATAAAATATCCTGCATAGGATGAAGGATGTAAGGATTAACTCCGATTGCGAACTCACCGATGTAGCGAGCACCTTCATCTGTATCAAAAATCTTATTAATTCTTTCTGTGTCATTTGCTTCTGCTTCTACAATTTTTCCATCTTTAAAGGTTAACTTCACATTCTCAAATGTAAAGCCATTATATGGAGATGGTGTGTTATAAGAAATTACTCCGTTTACTGAATCGCGAACTGGTGCCGTGTACACTTCACCGTCGGGAATATTCATTTGCCCAGAGCATTTAATAGCTGGAATATCCTTGATGGAGAAGGTTAAATCTGTGCCAGGTCCAGTTAGTCTTACTTTGTCTGTTTTATTCATCAAGGTCACTAGACTATCCATCGCTTGGTCCATTTTTCCATAATCAAGATTACATACATTAAAATAGAAATCCTCAAATCCTTCTGTACTCATTTTAGCTAATTGAGCCATTGAAGACGTCGGATATCTGAGGACAACCCATTTTGTTTTTGGAACACGGATATCGCGATGGACTTTTTTCCCAACCGTAGCTCCGTGGATTTTCATCTTCTCATCTGGAACATCTGATTGTTCACTAATATTATCGCCCGCACGCAATCCTATGTAAGCATCCATTTGACTCATTACATTTGCTTCAAAATCTGCCATCATATTAAATTGTTCTTCTTGTGCCCCTAGTAAAAGAGCTCGATCGACTTGATGGTCTTTTAATAAAACAAACGGATATCCGCCTGCAGCATATGCTTCCTTAACAAGTGCCGTCACAAGCTCTTTTTGTAATCCGAAGTTCTCGATAAGAACCTTTTCACCCTTTTGTAGGCGAACGGAATAATTAATTAAGTTTTTTGCAAGTGTTTCAATACGAGGATCTTTCATTTCTCTGTTCCCTCCGAAAACTAGATTGATATAACACAATCCTATTGTAACCTAAAAACTATTTTTCAGTGCAAAAAAAAAATCGTCGTCGGATTCATTGAACAAGCCTTGACGTACAATGTAATCACCAGCGCCGTGGAATGAAGCCGTCGACAATGAGCACAAAGAATTGGGAATAGAATTTTATGCTAGTCAAATTATTGTTTCATTTTTAAAATTCCCACGACATGTAGTATAATTTTAATTGTCCACAGAAATGACGAAAAATAAAAGAAGGAAAATCCTGCTTTTATATGGAACTGTTATATTTAGTAGAGAATTTTCGTCATAGCTGGAAATATAAATAAGGCTAAATGGAGGCGGCTTTTTTGCAAATTATTTTATATTTAAGTGTTGCGTTAATCGCAGTTGCTTTTTTAATTCTTGTTATTTACTTAGCAAAAACAATGAATTCATTACAAGGAACGTTAGATAGCGTTTCAAAAACTTTAATTGGGCTAGAGAAACAGTTAGATGGAGTAACGAGAGAAACGACTGAATTACTACATAAAACAAATGCACTTGCAGATGATATCGGGCAAAAGTCTGAAAACCTCAATAGTGTTGTAATAGCAGTTAAAGAAGTTGGCGACTCTGTCCGTGGGTTCAACCGTTCTATCCAAAAAGTCACTTCATCTGTTAATGATCAAATCGAACAAAATCACGACAAAATTTCCCAAGTTGTCCAATGGGGTCAAGTTTTTCTCGAAATGAAGGATAAATGGAAAGCGAGAAAGCAAGACACCAATCTAAATAAATCAGAGGACAAGCAAGTCCTTCAAAAGAGAAGGGAACGAGGAAGAAACTAAAGGAGGAGAATGAATAATGGCTAACCAAGATCGAAACCAGTTTGAGCAAAACCAAGGTAAATCAGAAGAAAATATTAATACGAAAGATTTTTTAATTGGAGCCTTAATTGGAGGGATTGTTGGAGCTACAACCGCACTTTTCCTTGC
>JAEWIG010000131.1 GCA_023387295.1 Bacillota bacterium
AAATATAAATCCCCTATTCCATCTGGCTGCATTTCTTTTACATAAACTTGATATTGACCACTTGGCTCGTAAACGGACAGATCGCCTCTTATCAAAATTTTCATCCCATTTTCAGGCGAAAATTTCATTGTCCGATTTTGACTTGAAAACATAACGGCAAGTATGCGTGCATGTTCATCCTTGAGCGTAAAATACATATGGCTGCTAGAATGTTGTTTAAAGTTTGAGATTTCACCTTTAACTAATACATCTTGAAGATGTGGATCTGCATCGAATTTTCTTTTAATATATTTAGTTAGGGCATTGACCGTTAAATAGCGCTGATCTTTTTTCATTAACTCACCCTCATTAGAAAAACTTGGCGTTCACCAAGCTTTTCGACGAATGCCTTCGTTTTTTCTTATGCGATATTTATTACTGATATTTTATCTTAACTCAATAGATACTTCCATAAATTAACAAAAGTGATAATTCCTTTTACCCAACAAAACTGCCCTTTTGTTATAAATTTAGATCCCCTTTCCTACAAATGAAAAATGGTAAGTAAAAAGAGATTCTAAAATATAATGTAAAGGGCAGAGTTAAAAGGTATTATTTTTTCAACTGCAATTTATTCTGTAGTGCCTTTGCTGCTTTTAGCGTATTGAACATAAGCATTGTGATCGTCATCGGACCTACTCCGCCTGGAACAGGAGTGATATAGCTCGCTACTTCTTTTACTCCATTGAAATCTACGTCACCGCAAAGTTTTCCTTCATTATTCCGATTCATACCAACATCGATAACAATGGCTCCATCTTTTACGTGGTCCTTCGTAATTACGTTCACTTTTCCAACCGCTGCAACAACAATATCTGCTTGTTTTGTATACTTCTTCAAATCAACTGTTTTGGAATGGCAATATGTAACTGTAGCATGTTTATTCAAAAATAATTGCCCTGCTGGCTTTCCAACAATATTGCTTCGACCAACGACAACGACATGTTTTCCAGAAATATCAACATCAATTGAATCAAGCATTTCCATAATACCATATGGTGTACATGGCAAGAACGCATCCTGACCTGTCATCATCCTACCAATATTAACTGGGTGAAATCCATCCACATCCTTTTCCGGTAAAATGGTTTCGATAACTTTCACTTCATTAATATGCTTAGGTAATGGCATCTGTACAAGAATACCATGTATATCTATGTCATTATTCAATTCATTAATTTTATTTAATAATTCTTCCTCACTGACTGATTCAGGCATTTCAATTAAGATGGAGTGCATTCCAAGCTCACGACATGTTTTCTCTTTATTAGTAACATATGTTTTTGATGCTTGGTCATTTCCGACTAAAATAACAGCTAAACCCGGAACAATACCTTCCTGTTTCAGTTTTTCAACTTCAGCAGCAATTGCTGATTTTTTTTCACTAGCTATTTTTTTACCGTCAATCAACGTATAGGTCATGATTGCTTCCTCCTAAATATATTTGAAAGGAACCGTCAGTTAGAAACATCATTACAGATGTTGCTTAATTTTCGAAAGAACACCGTTTATAAATTTACTAGATTGCTCATCCCCAAATAATTTTGCAATTTCGATAGCTTCATCTAAAATAACATTTGCAGGGATATCTTGCTCGGAAAATTTCAGTTCATAAACGGCAATACGCAACAAATTTCTGTCTACGGTTGCCAATCTTTCCAACTTCCAATTTTCAAGACATTTTTTAATTTCCTCGTCGATCGGTGCTTGATGCTCTACTACTCCATTTACGAGCTGCGTTAAGTAGCTATCTTCTTTGGCACCATCCAAAACATGTTCAATAGCTAGATTTGGTTCAGTTTGACTCATATCAATTTGAAACAATGCTTGGAGTGCCTTTTCACGTGCTGTTCTTCTTTTCATTCTATTCTTAATCTCCTTTTGCAGGGAAAATTTCAGGATTAAAGTGCCTTGGCGTATTTGTGCCCATAATTTAAAAGCCTTACTCCATATATACCTTTGGAAAATACATATTAAATAATAGCATAAGTTAAGTGGATACGCACGATACGTAATAGATTTTCCTCTGAAAAAGAAAAAATAGATTATTCAACTCAACTTTAGCAGAAAATAAGGTAAATTTAAACTTTTTTTGATGAAATTTGTTGCTCAAAGAATAAGAGTTAATAATAGCATATCCACTCGCAACTATGTATAAAATATCGTCGGCTTCATTTCCCCGCGCTTACGATTAACATCGAGGCTTGCTCAATGAATCCGACAATGATTTTTTTACATTAAAAAGCCAAAGACAGCAAATGTCTTTGGCCAGCATTTTTTTCTATAATACGTCCTGTTCGTACTCTACTTCATGCTTTTGGTTTTCAAAAGTAATTCCTACAACATGAATATTAACTTCCTTTGCTTCAAGTGCAGTCATATTCAATAGTGCTTGACGAATATTATCTTGAATTTCTTTCGCTACATTTGGAATTGAAATACCGAACTTCATTAAGCAATACACATCAACATGAATACCATCTTCAGAAAGCTCAACCTTTACACCTTTTCCGTGGTTTTTCTTTCCTAAACGCTCAACGACACCTGAAGCGAAGTTACCGCGCATTTGAGCAACACCTTCTACTTCAGAAGCTGCAATCCCTGCAATCACTTCAATTACTTCTGGAGCGATTTCTACTTTACCAAGACCAGAGTTTTCTTTATTCATCTCTAAAATGTTATTTTCACCCATGGTTACACCTCCATAATTTAATATTACAACAAATTAACATAGAATATGTTATATTTGCCACTTACAATACTTGGTATAGCTCTAAAAACTTCGTATTAAACTGCCCCTCGACAAATTTCTCATGGTTCAGAAGCTTCAAATGGAAGGGAATGGTCGTATGAACACCTTCAATGACAAATTCACTCAATGCTCGCTTCATTCTGGCAATGGCTTCTTCTCTCGTATGACCATATGTGATAACTTTTGCAATCATTGAATCATAATAAGGTGGAATCATATACCCAGGATAAGCAGCAGAGTCAACACGAACACCTAAACCACCCGGTGGTAGATACATTGTAATTCTACCTGCTGATGGCATGAAGTTCTTTTCTGGGTTCTCTGCATTAATTCGACATTCAATAGACCAGCCATTAAAAGTGACATCCTGTTGAGTAAAGCTAAGTTTCTCACCAGATGCAACCTTTATTTGCTCTTTAATTAAGTCAACACCTGTTACCATTTCAGTTACTGGATGCTCGACTTGAATGCGTGTGTTCATTTCCATGAAGTAAAATTTGCGATTTTGGTAGTCATAAATAAATTCTATCGTGCCTGCACCTGTATAATCAACTGCTTTTGCAGCTTTTACCGCAGCTGTCCCCATTTCTTCACGAGTTTCGCCATCTAATGCAGGTGAAGGTGTTTCCTCAAGTAATTTTTGCAGACGTCTTTGAATGGAACAATCCCGTTCGCCTAGATGCAGGACATTCCCATAATTATCAGCAAGTACTTGGATTTCTACATGACGAAAATCTTCAATATACTTTTCAATATATACTCCAGGATTACCAAAAGCAGTTTGAGCTTCTTGCTGCGTAATATTAATTCCTTTTATTAGCTCATTCTCATCTCTAGCTACGCGAATGCCTTTTCCGCCTCCGCCAGCTGTTGCTTTAATAATGACAGGATATTCTATTTGATTAGCAAGCTCAATTGCTTCATCAATATTTTTAATTATTCCCTGTGATCCTGGCACAATCGGAACGCCAGCTTCCTTCATCGTTTCTCTTGCAATATCTTTCGTTCCCATTTTCATAATCGCTTCTGGGGTTGGACCGACAAAAATGATATGACACTCACGGCAAAGCTCAGCGAAATCTGCATTCTCTGCTAAAAAGCCATATCCTGGATGAATGGCGTCGCAATCCGTAAGCTTCGCAACACTTATTATATTTGTGAAATTTAAATAGCTGTCCTTTGAAGCTGTTGGTCCAATGCAGTATGCTTCATCAGCAAGCTGAACATGAAGAGATTCTTTGTCAGCCTCAGAATAAACAGCAACTGATTCAATCCCCATTTCGCGACATGCCCGAATGATACGAACAGCTATTTCTCCTCTGTTTGCAATTAACAGCTTTTTTATCATCCTGTAACCGCTCCTTATTCAGGCTTAACTAAAAATAATGGTTGGCCGTATTCGACTAATTGCCCGTCTTTTACTAGCACTTCAACAACTTCCCCATTGATTTCAGCTTCAATTTCATTAAATAGCTTCATCGCTTCAACGATGCATACAATTGAATCATTTGATACTTTCGAACCTACTTTTACATAAGACTCAGCATCTGGTGATGACGATTGATAGAAAGTCCCAACCATTGGAGAAACAATTTTATGTAAATTCATTGTATCAGCTTCAATCTCTTTCACAGGCACTTGCGCATCTGGTCCCACAACAGGTTCTTGTTGCACAGCGGCTGGTTGAACTGCTTTTGGAGCTTGAGTCTCCTGTACGAAAGTTACAGCTGGTTGTGATACTACATCAGCAGTTTTCTTTTTCATTTTAATCTTTGAACCGTCATGTTCATAAACAAACTCATCAATATTTGATTGATCTACAAGCTTGATTAATTCACGAATTTCTTGTATTTTCAACATTTTAGCACCCCTTAATTTCAATGTACAAATACATCTAGCTCGTATACTGCAATGAAAAAGCGAAAATTAACCAAATGGATAATTTATGACTAGATACTAATATCATACGATAAAAACTTATTGAATTACAATCTTTGAATGAGAGTGACAATAATTTTTTCACTTTTTAACGACTATACTTTTTATTCTGATGAATCAAACTATTTTAATTTTTACGAATGTTAATAAAGGGTTTTTACATAAAATAGCGAAATTATAATCCGATAGAACTAGCTGAAGAAGGAGTAGATAGGAAATGCGAACGATTGAGGAGATTAAGACGGAAGACAAAATAAGGAAAAATTCACTTGTTGTAAAAGCTTCATTAGTCAGTGTTATTCTTGCAGCAGTTGTTGATATTGCTATGAAGAAGGATTTAGCTATTATTTTAGCCATTATTATCGGTGGTGGGATAGGTGTAGGCATTGTGGCAGCCCTCCATTACTCCAAAAGAATGACTTCATTCATTCCGTATTTAGCCACTTTTTTTGTTGCAGCAGTTCTTTTCGTCATAATGGAAACAAGCGTCTCTAGTACAGCCTATTTTCTGGTTTATTTTGTGATTGCAACAGCCGCAATTTATATGGAACACAGGATACTATGGTTAGCCTCTGCACTCGGGATTATGATGATTACCGTGTTTACTTTTTTACATCATGAAGTATTACCTCTCGAAGGAAAAAATTATGTAACCATCTATTTATTATTCATACTCGTTACCATTTTGCTTTCTTTTCAGCTATCGCTTGCCAAAAAATTATCAGAAAATATTGTTTCTGCTCAAAAAGAAACTTCAATTTTACTGGAGAGTAATAATTCAATTAAAGAAACTGTCAATAAAAGCACAACCAATATTTCTGAGATGATTGACGATGTGAAGCGAATGAGCGAGGAAAACAATCAATCAGCATTTGAAATGAGCCATTCTATCGCTGAAATTTCTGCAGGCGTTCAAATTCAATCTGATGCGATTATTGATATTACTCAGTCACTCGAGCAAGCAAATCAATTCATAGAAAATACTAGCCAACTAGTTGATAAGCTTCATCGAGATGCAGTAGATGCAGAAAAAAACACAAGCGAAGGCCATACATTAGTAACAAGGCTTAGCGATGATATTTCCCTTTCTTTTTCAGAAATGCAAAAAGTAAATGAAGACATTGCCTCTTTAGCTACGCTTGTTAAAGAAACTTCTCAATTTGCGGCAACAATTCAGGAAATTGCTGACCAAACAAATCTACTAGCATTAAATGCGTCAATCGAGGCCGCTCGAGCTGGCGAAAGTGGGAAGGGATTTGCCGTAGTTGCTGAGGAAGTTAGAAAGCTTGCAGATTTATCGCGGAGGACAGCAACCCAAATTACCGATAATCTAAATAACGTTATTTTAGATACTAATAAAACGAAGAAGCATGTTTTTGTTACGGGAGAAAAGCTTACAAACAACCTTACTCTTGCTACGGAAACACAAGACTCTTTTCAAAAGATTCATCAAACATTCTTTCATCTAAAAGAAGATATCTCTCTTTATGACTCTCTCACTAAACAAATATTTGATTCCTCCCTTGCAATTGGTTCTTCCGTAAGCGAGTTCAGTTCAGTAATTGAAGAAGCTGGTGCTTCCATTCAAGAGCTTGCTTCATCAGTCTATATGCAAACAAAAAAACATGAGCATTTATTTAATTCCATTGCGCGTGCACATGAATTTATGAATCAATTAATTGAATTACAGAAAAAATAGCAGTGCCTACTATAAGGCCTGCTATTTTTCCGTTCATTCGTTTTTCTTGTCTTTGTTCCCTAATTGACCAAGCTGCTTCCGCTTTTCACTGTCTAGCTTCGAGTCGATAAGCGGGCGCTCTAAGCTTTTCTATTTCGGTGGTTGGAATTCTACTGTTACTAGTTGAAGGTCGCCGATTTCGTTTGTTACTTCACGAATAATATCGTTTGCTGCAGAACGAGAAAGCTCTTTTGCTTTCACTGTTACAAGAACTGTCGGGCCATCTGCTCGAACAAGAACATCATCATAATTCATCGCCTTAATTAATGTTTCTAGCGTTTCTTCTTTCTGAGTAATTTCATCTAATTTATTATATTCATCCTTTGCTGCGCTAATCTTCTCTGCAGGTAGGTCTGTTGAGCCCATAAGAATGGTCAACTCCTCCTTCAGTTTATCGCGCTCCTCATTCAGGTCAAGACGCAATGCCGTAAACATTTCATCTTCAGAGGAATTCGTTATAATCGTAGAGTCGCTATCTGACTCCATTTCCATGTTTGCTGCCTCGTTTTCCTTATCTACATCCTCTTCCAAATTAGCTAAATTCTGTCCCCTCTGCTCAGGTGAGGTAATGTAATATACAGATAAGACAACAACTAAACTTAACATTGTTAATAGCCATACCGTCTGCTTTTTCAATAGCATCTATGAATCCCCCTTTGATTTTTTAGGCATAACAGCCACTCTATGGCTCGGTACATCGAGAGCCTTTGTAACAGCTTCTATAATCCATTTCTTTACTTGAATATTGTCAGCACCTTTTGCAACAACGAGGACTCCGCGAATAACGGGTTTCTTCGTTTCTAAGACAATTGGGACTTCTTTTTCCCCATTTCGAATAATGACGATCTGTTCTTCCTTTGATTGATCTTCAACTTTCCTTTTTCCACCTTCACGATCGGTTTCATCCGTTGACTGCGTTTTATTCGTTCTATTTTTTTCTAACACTTTTTTTTCTGTAGCATCGACGTTAACAACGACCGTAACGTCCTCTACGCCGATGATTGCATCTAGAGCTTCTTTAATTTGCGCTTCATATGCTCTCTCATAAACAGCAATTAGTTCATTGCCTTCGGTCTGTTTTTGTCCGAAAACGGCTACATCCTCTTCTACTTTCTCTTCACTGTTTTTAAAGGCTGGTAGACTAGTATTTTGCTTGTCATCTTTAAAGATGATATTGCTAATAAGCATTATTGCTGCACCAAAGAGGAGAACGAGAAGTAAATATTGATATTTACCTGATTTTTTATCAGCTGCATCTTCTTTCGAAAATATTTTCTTCAACCATGTAATTGGTCCTTTTTCATTGTCCATTTTGATCTTTATTCCCCCCTTCTAGCACTATCTCAATCGTATCTTCCTTTACATTCCATTTGTGAGCAAGAAATGACACAACATTAGTTGTTATAGCGTCTTGGTTTTGGCTGTTCATCGGAATCGCTTCTTGAGTATTTATCTCTACCTTTCTAACCACTTCAACAGCTTCAGTTTCTTCTTCATTTTCATGTAATTGAACAAATACTTTTTTTAAGTTGTCTGGAAATGCACGTTCTGAATTTTCATCTACTAAAAAGTCAATATTCATAATTTCTAAACTGTACTCTTCCATCAACTCCTCTGCCACACGTCTTTTTAATTGGACAGCCATGTCTTCTAAAATATATGCATGTTGCCAGGCTTGTATTTCTTTTTTCTGTATTTCAATTGAATTTTCTATATTTTTTTCTCCAGGTTCATTCAATATAGGGATAGATGTGATGGTTTCCTCAAAATCATTAGCAACTATTTTTAAAACAGGTGTTAAGATGATGGCGATTAGCAATAAGCCTGTAACCATTTTCGTATACTTTTGGAAGCTGGAATTAGGTAGGAGCATATCTATCACAGTAGCTAAAAGAATAAAAATAATAATATTTGTGATCCATTCTTTAATAAAATCCACCAACATACCTCCTTTGTCTAGCTCCGGCGGCTAGGAGCTCGAGGTCATAAGCCAATCCTTTCATGAAGGTAAATAACAACCTTCACGAAAGCTCGGCTTATGCTTGTCGCTCCTGGTCAAGCCTCCTCCGCTTTTCGTGTCTACCTAACCATCATAGTTAAATTTCCAGCAGCAATAATAACCGTAATGCTTAGAAAAAACATGAGGGATACGATGGCTAAAGCTGCAAAAACATAGATGACACTTTTGCTAATGACATCTAGACAAGTAATAATTGGGCCTCCGCCCAGCGGCTGTAAAATAGCAGCAGCAAATTTATAAATAAATGCAATCATTAATATTTTGATTGCCGGAAACGCAGCAATTAATAATAAGATGGCAACCCCAACGATTCCTACTGTGTTTTTTAGCAAAACTGACGCACTAATAACAGTATCTGTAGCGTCTGTAAACATTCTTCCAATAACAGGAATGAAATTTCCTGTTATAAATTTCGCCGTGCGAATCGCTACTCCGTCTGTCACTGCAGCTGAAGCTCCTTGTACAGAAAGAACACCAAGGAAGACCGTTAAGAACATTCCAAGTAGAGCAATACTCCAATTTTTCAATAAATTAGCAAGCTGTGTCACTTTGTAATGCTCTGAGAGCGTACTCACAATACTGAGCAAAGCTGAGAGAAACAACAACGGGAGAACAACATATTGGATAAACATTCCACTAACATTCATTAAGAATAAAATCACAGGATGAAAAAATGCAGCTGATACTAGTCCACCAGATGAGGCGATGAGTGCTAATAGGAGAGGAATTAATGCCAATATAAAGGAGATCATCGTATCAATGGCATCTTGTGTATACTTAATTGCCACATGAAAACTGTTAAGTGCAATAATGATTAACACCATAAATACAATCGCATAGGCAGCTTTACTAACTGTACTTTTTTCGAATGAGTTTTGTAGTGCTTGAAGGAACATACTAAATACAGTAAGTAAAATTAATGTGCCCAGCAGTTTGCCGTTGACAATAAACTCATGGAAGATAAATTTTATGAAACTAGAGGTCCAGTCTTTTAAGGAAAACTTCTTTTCCCCTTTTAAAAATTCATACAGACTTCCCTTTTGGCTCTCTGGTAAAAATCCGCCATATTCACTACTGATTTGTTCCCAAAACTTCTTTAATTCATCAAAATTAAGAGACTCCATTTGTGAATCAACTATTGCCTGAGGACTGACTACTTCACTTCCGTTATTAGTTTGCGTAGATGCTTGTACACTTGGACTAAGTAAAAAAAGGAGTACGAGATTTAGAAATATGATTAACTGCAGCCTTTGCTTCATCGATTACACCTCTTAGCCTGGAATCATTTGAATAATTGTTTCAATCATGACTGTAAGTATTGGGATAGCCATCGCGAGGATTAAGATTTTTCCACCAAGCTCAATTTTAGAAGCAATTGCTCCTTGTCCAGCATCCTTTGTAATTTGGGCAGCGAATTCAGCAATATAAGCGATACCAATAATTTTTAAAATAGTTTCGATATAAACCATATTTACTTTTGCATTAACGGCAATCTTTTCAATCATATGGATAATGGCGTATATTTGGTCTACTAAAAATAGAAAAATAGCACATCCGACAAACACAACGAGTAAAAAAGCAAAATTAGGCTTTTGCTCCTTAACAATTAAAGCGAGAAAGGTGGCTACAAATGCTACACCGACAATTTGAATAATTTCAATCTTGAAGCCCTCCTTTAGCCTTGAAATAAAAATACCGATTTTATTTTTTGAAATAAATCATCCACAATGGAAGCCACCATAAACAAAATATAAATAAATCCAAACAACGTAACCCACTGGGCATATTCTTTTTTACCGACCTGATCAAGGATTGTATGTAAAAAGGCAACGACTATCCCTACTCCGGCAATTTTGAAAATAATATCTACCTCTAAACCCATTTAGTTTCCTCCTAAACTTAAAAGCTGAAGTGCCTCGAGAGGCTAGATAATAATAACTACATTAATAAAATAATTAGTAAAAGCCCTGATAAAAACCCTAAGCTCTTAACCATTTTTTCGTATTTTGCTTGCCTCTCATATGCATCGAACTCCTCACGCTCTAAATGAGATAGAGTTAGCATAATTTGTTTTTGTTGAGAATGACGATCATGTCTCCCTAATGTTTCTCCGAACTGCTTCATTATTTCAAATTCACCTTGCTTAAATGCTGTCATTTTCCATACTTCTTTTAAGCTTTGTTCCCAAGCATCTTTCACTGTTGTCTCTGAGTTCGTGAGCTTTTTGGCAAATGCATCAAAAATCCAAGAAATAGGTTTCGTTAGCTGAGTGGATAATCTTCTTGCAGCTTCATGGAGAGGCGTATGACCATACATAATCTCCGCATCTAATGATTGCAGTGCTGATTTTAGCTGGCGAAGCTGACGTGGCCGCTCATTTAAATGTCTTGCTGCTTCGAATCCCGTCCATGTGGTCGCAAGAATAATAAATGCAGCACCAATTAATTTCATCATTTAGGTCACTCTCATTTCTGTGAGTATATCTTTTCCATACCCATCCTTAATGCTCACAACATTTCCAGGACCATTTCGTCGATTTAATTCAACAAACCGTTGAAATATCCCCATTTCGAGAATAGGCTTTAGTATTGGTCGTTTCTTAATCTCTAACAAGGAATTTCCATGTGTCGTCATCATGAGCTTTATTCCAGCGTTAACTGCTTCCATAATTGCCTCAGCATCTTCTTTTCTACCGATTTCATCAACAACTAAAACGTCAGGACTCATTGAACGTATCATCATCATCATTCCTTCTGCTTTCGGACAAGAATCTAGAACGTCAATACGAGGACCAAATGTCATTTGTGGGATCCCATTAACACATCCTGCGATTTCTGAACGCTCATCAATAATCCCAACTTTATTGGCTTTAAAGCGACCATATTGATCATCATTTGAGATAATTCTTGCGAGATCTCGAAGAAGAGTTGTTTTTCCAGTTTGCGGTGGACCGATGATCATTGTATGAAACCAGCTTCCATTATATAAACGGGGCACTAGTTTTTCTGCAATGCCTATTTTCTCTCTAGCAATTCGAATATTAAATGAAGCTATATCCCTTATAGCTTTGACACTCCCATTTTCAAGAATAACCTTTCCCGCTAAACCAACTCGATGCCCACCTTCAATTGTGATATAGCCTCTCCGAAGCTCTTCTTCAAGCGTATAAATCGAAAAATGACTAATCTTATTTAACAATTGGATAGCATCTTCCTGTTTAACAATATATTGGATAAAATGTGGAACTCCTTTTATTGTCAATTCAAGTGGACGGTTGATTCTTACACGAATTTCTTCTAATTCAAGCAAACGCTCAGGAGGGATAGGCTCCAGTTTTTCAGCGATATTTTTTGGTAAAAATGCAAATATTGTCTCCAAAGCATTTTCCCCCTTATGAATTAAACCGAGCCGCCTACGCTTTTCTTTGTCTAGCTTCGGCGGCTAGGGGCTCGAGGTCATAAGCCAATCTGTCAAGTAGGTTAAAGAACAACCTACTCGTCAGCTCGTCTTATGCTTGTCGCCCCTGAGCAAGCCGCCTACGCTTTTTCATGGACTAGCTCTTACTAATTAAAATGTATGCCTTGTTTATAACAATATGACTTAGTTTTATTTGGTACTTTTAGTTGTAGCTCATTTTTGGGTATTAAGAACCGAACATGGAGAAATTAAAGTAAATAATTTAATGGGAGGAAAGAGCATGAAGAAATTAAAATCCTGTATGATGGTCAGTATTTTTCTTTTTCTAATTCCAATTCATATAAATGCTAGTACTAATAATCAATCCGTTCCTAAAAATGTCATTCTTATGATTGGAGATGGAATGGGAATTGGCCAAATTGAAATTGCTAGACAAATGGAATATGGAAAGGAAGGTAGGCTTTTCCTGGAAACCTTACCGAATGTCGCTTTAGTTCATACCTATTCCGCCAATAATGCAGTAACTGATTCTGCGGCAGGTGGAACAGCACTAGCCATTGGTAAAAAAACAAATAATAAAATGATTGGTATGTCAGCCGATGGGAAAGAAGTAGATAGTATTCTAGACTTATTTAAAAAGGCTGGAAAGAAAACTGGAGTGATCTCAACAAATACAGTAACCGATGCCACACCAGCTGCATTTACTGCAAGTGTTTCGAATCGCTGGACTGATCAGGAAGAAATTGCTCGTCAGCAATTAAATAATCAAGTAGATGTCCTATTAGGAGGGGGAGCCATATTTTTCAGCCCAGAAAAGCAAAATGGAAATGATCTGATTAAAAAGGCGATTCATCAAGGCTATACATATGCATCAAATCGTAATGAGCTAGAAACAGCAAAAGGTACTAAACTCCTTGGTCTTTTTCATCCTTCCTATATGAGTTTTAAATTAGATCGAACGTGGTTAAAAAGTAAAGAACCTACTCTAACCGAAATGACATCTAAGGCAATTGAGTTTCTAACAAGAGGGAATAGCGGTTTTTTTCTAATGGTTGAAGGGGCTCGCATCGATCATGCTTCTCACACATCTGATATTACAAGTGTTTGGAAGGAAGTAATTGAATTGGATAACGCAGTGAAATATGCTGTGAATTGGGCGAAAAAAGATGGAAACACACTCGTTATTGTCCTCGCAGATCATGAAACAATGGGATTATCAGCAACCGAACCTTTAGATATGAAAGGCCTGAAAGAAATTAAAGCAACTCCAGAATATATGGTGCGTCAATTTACCTCAAAAATGAACTCCTTAGCCTTTGAACCCGAAAGTATAAAAAGTGTTTTAAAATACTATGCAAATTTTGAAATAAACGACAGGGAAATCGAGCTTTATCTTAAATCTCTTCAATCAAAACAAGGAATTGTCTATCCTGAACGGCTTCCAGCTTGGGAACTAGGAAGTCTAATTGCAAACAAGTATTATGCAGGAGTTGTAAATACTAAAATACGGAAAATTAGTTCAACTGGCGGTCATACAGGCAACCATGTTCCACTTTTCGCATACGGAATTGGTGCTGACACCTTTAATGGCGTTTTAGATAATACCGATGTTCCTAAAAAAATTGCTTTATTAATGGGATGGGAAATGTAATAGAAAATGTTCGCATGTTCTCCAATCATCATTCGTATTAATATAAGAAAATGTTTTGTAAAGAAAGGATGGGAGATATGCTTTACAATCACCTCTATCGATATAAACAATCTGAAAGAGCTGGTAAAAGAAATATTATTCGTGTAATTGGAGAGGGAAATATTACGGTCAAGCCAAATCAAGCAGAGGTGACATTAGGTGTTAGGACAGAAAACGAGGAGCTACAGAATGCCCAACAAAACAATGCTATTATCATCAATAAAATTCAAAATAGCCTAATAACACTCGGCATTCCAGAAGAACAAATTCGCACTATCCATTATTCAGTGCAACCACAGTACGACTTTATCGAAGGGAAGCAGCATTTTCGGGGATATCAAGTGGAACATTTACTCACCATTACGATTAATAATATTAATGAAGTAGGAAAAGTAGTTGATACTGCTGTAAATAATGGAGTTAATATCGTTTCAGGAATATTATTCACAATTTCTGACAGGGATTACTACGAACGACAGGCCTTATCGGCAGCAGTTATTGATGCTTATCAAAAAGCAGATACAATCGCTAATACTCTAAAGGTTCATTTACTTGGACCCAATTTAATATCTGAAAATAGTACTCAACAAGGTGTACCCATTCCATTCCAAAAAACCGCTCTCATGATGAGCGAAACAGCTACCCCTATTCAGGCTGGAACTCTCCAAATCAATAGCCAAGTAACTGCTGAATTTAATTACGCCAACTAAAAAAAGCAACAACCTATTGGTCACTGCTTTAATAAAAGTGTGTTCAGCCGCCTTTGCCGCCGATTTATATGGAGTTTCAGAACCTGCTCCACCAGGTGGGTGTCCGCAATCACCTTCGCAAACGTCCTCTCAACTAGGGAGGCATGTTGTTCAGGTAATATTATTGAACTCCCTTATACTAATTAAAGGTTGAAACTTCATATACAAGCGAACAACGCAGCTTTACTATGTTTATCTTACAGAAAAACCAAGCCTATCTCAAGATGTATTTAGTGGAATATTTTACAGAAAAGAGAACATTATCCCTGCTTACAATAAAAACACTCTCTAGAAAATAATAATTTCCAGAGAGTGTTTATATCATTAACCCTTACCAATTAAGCACGAGATACATATGAACCTTCATCTGTATTAATGATCAGCTTGTCACCTTGGTTAATGAAGAAAGGCACTTGTACGATAAGTCCTGTTTCAAGTGTAGCTGGTTTCGATCCACCTGAAGCTGTATCACCTTTAATACCAGGTTCAGTTTCAGTTACTTCTAAAACAACCGTGTTTGGAAGCTCCACTCCAAGTGTCTCTCCGTGGTACATGATGATATGAACTTCCATGTTTTCTCTTAAAAACTTAAGTTCATATTCAATTGCTGATGATGGTAGTTCGATTTGCTCATAGGATTCATTATCCATAAATACATGCTGATCACCACTAGCATATAAATATTGCATCTTACGGTTATCAATTTGCGCTTTTGCTACTTTTTCACCTGCACGGAAAGTTTTTTCCTGAATAGCTCCATTTCGTAGGTTACGAAGCTTCGAACGTACGAATGCAGCACCTTTTCCTGGTTTAACATGTTGGAAATCCAAAACACGCCAAAGTCCATTATCTACCTCAATTGTTAAACCAGTACGAAAATCATTTACTGAAATCATTTAAAATCCTCCTAATGTCTAGCTGCGGCTCTTAGCCTCTGCTTTTCTACAAAATAATTAATTCTTTTGGTGAGTGGGTTAATCGTTCGTTATGGTCCTTTGTAATTAATAAATCATCTTCAATACGAACTCCGCCTAGTCCAGGTAAGTAAATACCCGGTTCGCAAGTTACGACCATTCCAGTTTCGAGAATAATATCGGACTTACTAGACAGCGCTGGTCCTTCATGAACTTCTAATCCGATGCCATGACCAGTAGAATGTCCATAATAATCTCCATATCCCTTTTCTGTAATATAATCACGTGTTAAAGCATCCGCTTCTTTACCAGTTATTCCTGGTTTAATGCCCTTTAACCCACGTAATTGCGCTTCGAGAACGATATTATAAATTTCAACTAGCTTATCGTCAGGCTTTCCAACAGCCAATGTACGAGTAATATCTGAAATGTAACCATCATAGTAAGCACCAAAATCCAAAGTGACCATATCACCTTTTTCGATAACCTTTTCACTTGCTCTACCATGCGGCAATGCTGAACGATAGCCAGAAGCAACAATAATATCAAATGAAGATGAAGTTGCACCTGCTTTTCTCATAAAGAATTCCAATTCGTTTGAAACTTCAAGTTCTGTTAAACCCGGGCGAATATAATCAATAATATGCGCAAATGCAGCATCAGCGATCTTCGCAGCTTCCTTTAATATCTTAATCTCTGCATCTGACTTGATCAAGCGTAACTTTTCAATTGCTTGAGAAACAGGCACTAATTCGGCTTCCACTGCTTTCTCATATGCTTTGAAACTTGAGAATGTTAAATGATCTTGCTCAAAGCCTAGTTTTTTGATACCAAGCTTTTTTGCTTGTTCTGAAACTTCCGCAGGAATGGAGCCAGTATGCTTAACAATTTCATATCCCACACATTCTGTGGCAGCTTGTTCAACGTAACGGAAATCTGTAATAAATTGTGCATTCTCTTCACTAATTAGAACAACTCCGGCCGAACCAGTAAAGTTAGTCATATAGCGGCGATTAAACTCACTCGTAATGAGCATTCCATCAATACCTAGTTGACCAAAGCTTGAACGCAATTTCTGTAATTTTTCCATCTAACTCTCTCCTCTTCCCTATTGTTTCTCTGTCCCATACTTAGTGAAGCCCATTCTATGGGGAAAATATGTAAAATGACATTCAACAAGAATATTCTATCATAACTGAATTCCATTTCACTACAATGAAATATTAGTCACTTGTCAAATTATTCTTATCCTTTAACTTGCTTATCTTGCTCCTTTTTATATTTTATTTCACTCTCTTCATAAGAAATCGTGTATCCAACAAACACTCCGTATAATATATATAAACAAATGGAAGTAATGATTGTATTTTGACTTAACTCTTTTAAAGGACTAATTCCTTGGAAAAGGGGATTTAATAATCCAAAAACAAGCAGAAAAATGATGACACCATAAACGGCTCCCACTAATATACTTGGAAACCTCCGTAATAGGGCATAATAAATTAAGGCAGCTAATATTGAAACAAGCCCGATTAAGATGATGCTAATAAGTGTACCAATCCAGCCCTCTTTCCAGTTCCCACTCGTCCACGGGTCCAAAATGATATTTGGATGAATATCCGTTAAATTAATTAGATAAGCCAAATACCCCAATCCACTCCAAAATATTCCACCGATAAACCCTGTTAAAATCACTAATGTCATAAATGACATCGTTTTTGGATGACGATTTTGTTCCTGTTGCTTTTCATCTGTCATTTTTTTCACCTCCATTCATTATTATGTCCAGCACAATTTATATTAGGATGTATTTTTCTTATTTTTAATGAAGGTAAAATAAAGTTTTGCAAATAATGTTCCTTCCTAGAGGTTTTGTGGTATTTTTAGTAGAATAAAGATAGGTACATACAGCTTTTGATGGATTGGTGCTTTGAACGATGTGTACCATCTGCGCCTGGCAGACTTCATCGTACATTTTATTTACGTCTTAATTAGCTGTTATTAGTCCGAGTTTAGTATAGGTTGGTGTCATATTTATGTCTAAAACGCAAAAACCAGTGTATGGTGGGCAAGCGGTTGTAGAAGGTGTCATGTTTGGGGGAAAACATCATTATGTGACTGCCATCCGCAGAAAGGATAGTTCGATAGAATATTTCGAGCTCCCACGTGTGCAAAAGCCTGCATTGCAATTCCTCAAAAAAATTCCATTTATCAGGGGAATTGTTGCAATTATTGAAGCAAGTGCCAATGGCTCAAAGCATTTAAATTTTTCTACAGAGAGGTTTGATATTGAACCAAGTGAGGATCATAAAATAAAAGAGGAAGAAAGTTCAAAGCTAACAATGTGGCTGGGAGTAGCTGCCATTGGGGTCCTCTCTTTTATTTTCGGAAAGTTTATTTTCACGCTTGTTCCTGTTTTTCTTGCAGCTTTAACGAAACCCATTTTTTCAAGCGACTTATCCCAGGTGCTTGTGGAAGGATTCTTCAAGCTTTTACTCCTTCTTGGTTATATTTATTTTGTATCGTTAACACCAATCATTAAAAGAGTTTTTCAATACCACGGAGCCGAGCATAAAGTAATTAATGCGTTTGAGAACGGTAAAGAGCTTACTGTTGAAAATGTGCAGGCACAATCAAGACTCCATTATCGATGCGGAAGTAGCTTTATATTATTTACTGTCATTGTCGGTGTTTTTATTTATTTACTTGTTCCTACCGAACCATTATATGCGCGTGTGCTTAATCGGATCGCGCTTATTCCTGTCGTCCTAGGCGTATCATTTGAGGTGCTACAGCTAACGAATAAAGTTAGAGATATCCCTGTTTTAAAATATTTGGGTCTTCCTGGTCTTTGGCTACAACTTCTTACAACAAAGGAACCGAAAGACGACCAAGTTGAGGTGGCAATTCTTTCATTTAATCAATTATTAAAAAAAGAAAGAGAAACAGAAGCTCAGCTTAGCTCAAAAGAAATTGTCTTATAATTCATTTTTGAAGTTTAAAAGCTGGAAAATATGCTCATCATGCTCATAGGGAGGTGGCATTCTTGAAAAATCGGATTTTATCATTCATTATTATTGGGTTAATTGCGTTTGCTCTTTTAGGAGTAATGACCAGTATGATTTCTAATCCTGCCGGTTTTTTCCTAAGAATTGCTGTCATTTTATTAGTTGGTGCGGTAATTTTCTTCATTTTTAAGCGCTTATCTAATGCAGGTCCTGTAAATAGTGAGCAAAAGGCATTTGTACGAGCTGCTAAAAGGTCAAAAAAGCGCTATCAACAGCAAGATTCAGCAAAAACCAGTACCCGTAAAACAAGTGTTGGTTCCTTAACATCCATTAAAAAACCAAAGAAAAAATCAGCTGCTCATTTAACAGTGATTCAAGGCAAAAAAGGAAAAAAGAAAAATCGTGCCTCTTTATAAGAAAAAATGTATATTTTTATTTCAAAATGGGACTGTCCGATAAGTGGCTGGCTCCCTCCTTAAAACACAATATATAGATACGTTTCCTCGAATTCTCATCTATATACCTTGTCGGAGGTGCCAGGCTCTTCGTTCTCGGACGGTCCTATTTTTTTATCATAAATTAATAGCTCCATTGTGAGAAAAATCGTTTTGCACATTCTCCACCTAGTTCAACAAGTTCTCGCTTTTTCTCCTGGGTTAGTTGAAATTCAGTTGTTAGTACGCCTTCTGTTGGAATAAAAATAATATTGCTTGCATGCTTACGAGAAATATAACGTGCATCATGAGCATCCTTCATCGTTTCAAATAACGCCTCAAACATTTTTATCGCGTTGCTTATGTTATTTTTCGGGCGGTCGTTCATATTATGGCTTAGCTTCACTCCCAAAACCGGACGGACCTTTTTAACGTTCTCTTTATCAAATAGCCACATTGGAAAATTACTTAATACTCCCCCATCTACAATAACGCTTGTGCTTCTGTTTGCCGTAAGCTTAACCGGTTCAAAAAAATAAGGTAGACTACAGCTCATACGGATTGCTTTAGCTACCGGAAATGAGCCTGGATCAATCCCATAATTAATTAAATCATCTGGTAAGACAATTAAGCTACCATTTGTTAAATCGGAGGCGATAACTCGGAGTTCTTTTGGTTGAAGGTCGGAAAACCTGCTTATGCCCCTAGCAGCAAGCTTTTCAGCTACCCATTTTTCTAATTCATCCCCCTTATATAACCCAAGGCGCCAGTATAGAAGAATCCATTTTGTCACAGCCGAAGGAATAAGTATATTACGCTGATCTAAAAATTTTTCTAGATTTAGTTCATCAATCAGCTGATAAATTTCTTCACTCGTGTATTTAGCCGCAATTAATGCTGCAATAATTGAACCAGCACTTGTACCAGCAACATTTTTAAAGCGAAAGCCGCGCTTTTCAATTTCTCTACAAGCACCAATAAGGGCAAATCCTTTAATACCTCCCCCGGAAAAAACACCATCTATATACATTCTGCCACCCCTGTCGATATACGATGTAGTCACTTGATACATCTTTAATCAGGTACTTATGAAAATAGTACGGAGGACAAGGAGGTTTTCAATAAAAAAATGATTAAAAACAACT
Source organism: Bacillota bacterium (assembly GCA_023387295.1). Classification (GTDB taxonomy): domain Bacteria; phylum Bacillota; class Bacilli; order Bacillales; family Cytobacillaceae; genus Cytobacillus. The sequence continues at coordinate 19,845 of JAEWIG010000131.1, forward strand.
TCACATAATACCTTAAGCAAATGTCGTCGACTTCATTTACATATAGAAAAAGAAGATGGAGCGAGTCCATCTTCTTTTTTAGTGATATTATAAACCACATTTTAATTGGGCATTGCAGTTTGTACAAGTGTTACAGCCGCCAATTTCCTCTACGCTACCTTTTCGACAAACTGGACAAGTATTCCCTACTTCTGAACCAATTACATTTGTTGATTGTAATTCATTGATCGTATCAACTAACACAACACGCTGTTTTGTTTTCTCTTTTTTATCGAAATTTGATTCATCAAAGCTATTTTCCTCAGCCTTTAAGGTTAGGACCTGTGAATCACGTGAACCGTCAACGTAAACCGTACCGCCTTTTGCACCTCCGCGATACAAACGCTCATACACTTTTTCTACTTGCTCAACACTATAGCCTTTCGGCGCGTTAACCGTTTTACTAATGGAACTATCAATCCAGCGTTGGATGATACACTGAACATCAGCATGAGCTTCAGGAGCTAAATCCATAGCAGCAATAAACCATTCTGGAAGATTATTCGGGTCTGCTTCCGGATGCTTATCTAAGTATTCTTGAACGATATCCGCTTTTACTTCAATAAACTTACCAAGACGACCACTTCTAAAGTATGAGAATGAGAAGTATGGTTCTAGCCCTGTTGATACCCCAACCATTGTTCCTGTAGATCCTGTAGGAGCCACAGTTAGTAAGTGTGAATTGCGGATTCCATTTTCAAGGATTGATTGACGAATGTCCTCAGGCATTTTTTGCATAAAGCCTGTTTCTGTAAATGCTTTTCTTAATCTATTTGTTTCTTCTTCTGTTTCGCCCGTTAAGAATGGGAAGCTTCCTTTTTCTTTTGCAAGCTCGACTGAAGCACGATAAGCAGTTGTTGCAATCGTCTCAAATACTTTATCGACAAGTTCATTTCCTTTTTCTGAGCCATATTCAGTTTCACAGTAAATTAATAGATCGTGAAGACCCATTACGCCTAAACCAACACGGCGTTCACCTAAAGCTTGCTTTTTATTATCTTCAAGGAAATACGGAGTTGCATTAATTACATTATCCTGCATTCTTACTCCGACTTCGACTGTTTGTTTTAATTTTTCAAAGTTCACTGTTTTGTTTTCTTTGTCAGCCATTGCTGCGAGATTTACTGCAGCTAAGTTACAAACACTGTATGGTGCGAGAGGTTGCTCACCACATGGGTTTGTTGCAACAACACTTTGTCCGTATGCCTTTGCATTTGTCATATCGTTTGCATTATCGATAAAGAAAATGCCTGGTTCTGCAGAGTAGGTTGCACATATATTGATTAAATTCCAGAGTTCTTTCGCTTGGATTTTGCGGTATACTCTAACTTTATTTCCAAGCTTTTCCCATTCACGCACATCGCCAATTTTATGCCATTCTTCATTATAGTGGCGCATTTGCTCTTTATCATAGCTTTCTACATCCGGAAAGCGTAGTTCGTATTCAGCATCATTTTCTACTGCGTCCATGAATTCTTTCGTTAAGCATACAGAAATATTTGCTCCTGTAAGGAACTCGGAATTATGAACGGAATACGTTCCGCCTACTTCAAGCTTCGCTTCAGCATCATTTATTATGTTTTCACTGAAGCCTCCATAGCCAGGAATAAGCTTATAATTTACAATACCTTGATACATTGCTACTTCTTGCTCAGTGAAAGGAGTGAACTTCAATTTTTCTTTTGCATATTTCTTAATTGTTTCGTCTTTTGTTGTTTCAAGCAAGAAGCGTAAAATTCTTGGGTTTTGCATTTTTGAAATGATGAATTCAATAATGTCAGGATGCCAGTCCGCTAACATGATCATTTGGGCTCCTCTTCTTGAACCCCCTTGCTCAACAAGGTGTGTTAGCTTCGCAATATCATCAAGCCATGAAACAGACCCAGATGATTTTCCATTTACACCTTTTGCAAGTGTATTACGCGGTCTTAATGTTGAACCATTTGTTCCAACTCCACCACCACGGCTCATAATTTCCATTACTTGCTTGCGATGCTCAGAAATTCCTTCACGAGAGTCTGCTACAAACGGCATAACATAGCAGTTAAAGTACGTTACATCCGTATCTGCTCCTGCCCCATAAAGGACTCGTCCTGCAGGTATAAAGTTTAAGCTTGCCAGCTCTTCATAGAACTTGTTAAACCAAAATTGTTTTTTCTCTTCTGTTTCTTCAACAGATGCAAGACCAGTTGCATTACGTTTTGCAATTTGCTCATAAAAAAGCTCTAGCGGTTTTTCAATTATATCAAGAGACCTTTTAATGATTCCAGTCTTTGCTTCTTCTGGATCATCAAGTGCTCCTCGATAATCTTCTTCCACTAGAACGTTTGCAGTCTTTTCTTCCCAATCAATTTCAAGGATGTAGCCAAGTCCGCGAGCTGGGAATTTCGGATCTTCTTTGATGGTTAGTACGACGAAGTCCCCGTTTGTTAGTGTAATTTTTTCTGTGTCTTTAAACGTATACCTGTCTAGCATTACTAAACGGGAAACACCTTTGTGGGTCATTTTCATATCTGGGGTTACTGGATGTACTTGAGGAAAAAGACGGATGTCTTGGTTCAAGCGTTCAATGTTTAAACTCATTTTTTGTCCTACTGCAACAGACATTACTACAACTCCTCCGATAAAAAATATACAATTTTCATTATAGAAACTAGCATTTGTAAATTCTAGTTGTTTTAATTAATAACCTTAAGTTACCATATTAAAAATTGAAAATCAATAAGAAAATCTACATATAGTATTGATTTAATTTTCACAACCACTATATATTGTGTTTGAAGCACGACAAATTATTTTTGTCAAAAACAAAAAAAACTAGAAACTAGAGTAAATGAAAGGAATTTATAGTTTTATAGGATTTTCTGACAAATTTCAATATATTTTGCAGCTTGCACTTTCAATCTAGGAAATACGACCTATAAGAGAGGATATAAAAGACTTTTTTTCAGAACAAAAGCACAGGTGGTTTTTTCCCTGTGCTTTTTCATTGTATAATTATTGATTATTTTTAGGAATAAACTCAAAAATTTTCCCAGACTCAAAACTATCTACTAGCCGATTTAGCCATTCGTAGTATTCAAGACCTGATTGTAATTTTTCAATGTCAATCCTAGCTAAGCTTTCTATCTCCTCAGAAGTCTCTTCTGCCTGAACGATCCTCTCTAGATCTTTAATTGCTTTGGCCATTGCAGACATATTCATTGCAATACCTGAACGCCATTTTATTGTAAAAAAGTCGATAAAGGTTTGATACCAGTCTTCTTCAGCTTGGTACAAATCCTTTCTAATTCCTTTCTTCCATACTTTCTCTACCATTTTGAGATCTTGCAAAGCCCTTACAGAAGTGCTCATACTCGTCTTACTCATCCCTAACTCTTCCTTCATCTCATCTAAGGTCATTGGATGGTCATGGAAGTATAACATTCCATACAATCTACCAATTGAATCTGTTACTCCATATAAGTTCATATTCTTGGCAATCGTTTCTATTACCCGCTCACGTACAAGTTCAAGCTCTTCTTTCCCATTCATAAAAACAATCACATCCATAAATATAGATCTATTCTATTTTATCTTCCGTTTTCCAAAACACAATATTCATTAACTAGACTAACATTTTTTTTCCGAAAGTAAAGAATCAGTCTTTTGTGTATTTAGGAGGAAATGAAAGGAATTGTAAGTAATCTTATTATACAGTACGTTCAGTTTTAACTGCACAAACTATATGGCTGATTATGGCTATATATCGACTTTGCTCACTTTTTCAATAACTTATACAATTATAAAGTCTGATTGAGCGGCAAGAAAAACAAAGAGGTGATTGATTTGAATGACAATCAAATAAAAATAAATGTCAAAAATGTAACAAAAATATTTGGGAAAAACCCCAAAAAAGCTCTTCAATTACTTAATGAAGGAAAAACAAAAAGCGAAATTTTACAAAAGACTGGTGCTACGGTTGGAATAAATCAAGCTTCCTTCCATGTTCATTCCGGAGAAATTTTCGTCATTATGGGGCTATCAGGTAGTGGAA
>JAEWIG010000045.1 GCA_023387295.1 Bacillota bacterium
ATTAATAAAGTCGGTTTTTATACCCTTCCATTAACTCCTTTGCCACTTGGTCAGCAGTAACATTGGGTGTTTTAGAGTGTTCCAGCAACATTTGAGGAACCGCTGGAAGATTCTCTTCTGCAACCCATGAGTCAGGGTCCCATAATTTTGATCGAATGAAAGCTTTAGCACAATGTATATAACACTCCTCCACCTCTACTAAAATTCCAAATAAAGGGGCTCGACCGTTTACACTGTTCTTTTCAAGAAGCTCTGGATCGCGAGAAATATAGGCTTTACCATTAATTCTTAATGTTTCGCCTAATCCAGGTATAAAAAATATAAGCCCGATATTAGGATTCGTAATAATATTTTCTGCGGAGTCCATTCTTCGATTCCCGGGCCGCTCTGGAATAAAAAGATGGTGTTCATCAAGAACAGAAACAAACCCTGGAAAATCACCTCTTGGAGAAACATCACATTTCCCTTCTGAATTAGAAGTTGCCAATGTCATAAATGGTGACATGGAAATAAAGCTTCTGCAATGCTGGTCAATAAATGAAATTACTTTATTAGCAGCTCTTTCACTAGGTTTTCCAATAAATAAACGAAATTCCTCAAACTCTTCTTTTGAAGAAATAATTTCTTTAACTTTAATACTCATCTTATCACCTCAAAAAATGGAATATATACCCATTATACACCATGATTTTTTATACTATATAAATATTGAATCATTAAACCGCACTCCATTAACAAGAACCTAAGAATTTTGTTTCCAACTCAATCTCGTTTACTTTCTTGTCAAAATAAACTTTATAAGCCTTGGTATTAGCTCTTGAACTAACGATCTCACTTAATTCTTGGTCAATATAATGGAGAGCCACACCGTCATCAGTGGCAATACCAGATTTAATTTTTCCTGCAGCCATAAGTTGATGATATGAAGGTCTACGATTTGCTTCTCCATCGTAATGAGGACAATTACTTCCTTTAAGTAAGCCTAAACACTGATTTGATTCAAGGCCATCCCCATATGAATCCGTTACTCCTTCTTCAAACCAACAAATTGAACCGGCACTGATTCCAGCTAAAACTATCCCTTGTTCCCAAGCCTTTTTCAATATAGTATCTATCCCCCACTCTTTCCATAAAATAAGCATATTTTTGGTGTTACCACCACCAACATAAATAATATCTTTCTCCAATAGAAAACTGTGTAAATCTCTAGTTTGTGGTTTAAATATTGAAAGGTGTGATGGTTCACAATTTTGGTGTTCGAAGAATTTATAAAACCTTGATATGTAGTTATCTGAATCCCCGCTTGCAGTTGGAACGAAACAAATCTTGGGTTTTGTTTTACCTGATTGATTAAGGACGTACAAATCTAACAATGGATTTTCTGGCTCCATAGAAAATCCTCCGCCTCCAAGAGCAATTACTTGTCTCATCTGTTACTTCCTTTCCATACCCAAACTTGATTTGCTAGATTTCCATAACTTTTTTTGAAGTAGCTTTAACTATAAGAAAATGAGGACTTGTCATGAGATAGTGATAAGATTTTTCATTCACTTCTCTCATTTTTTCATGGGGTTGGGGTTCAATCAATTTATCTAGTTTAAAAAATTTAGTAGTTTCATTGACGATGCTTTGCATGGGCCTTCTGTAAAAGCTGACATCAATTGTAATATTAGGTTTGTTCCAGGTGTCTGATAAGAATTGAGTTTTAAAATAATTCTCGCATTTGAATTTTGTATAGTCCATAAATGGATGATGAACCGAATATAATAAGGTCCCTCCTGCTTTTAGAATGCGGTTAAATTCTTTAAATGTGTAAGTCCAATCTTTTAAATAATGAAGCGTAAGTGAGCTTACAATCACATCAAAGGAATCATTCTTAAACGGAAGGGTTTCTTGAAGATCATGACAAAGGAATGTAGCTTCTTCCCCTAAACGTTGCTTCGCGGCTTTCACCATTTCGGGACTTACGTCTATACCAGTTACTTCCGCCCCTTGATGCAATAATTGAGAAGAGTACCATCCAGCAGAACAACCAGCATCAAGCACCTTTTTTCCTTTTAATTGAGCTGGCAAAGCCCTCATCATAGCTGGGCGTTCATAATATGCATTATAAGGACTACCCTCATCAACATCGTATCGATATGTATTAGCTAACTTATTATAAATGTCTCTCGTAGTATTTCTCATTAGATTCCCTCCTTCAGATCCTTGGCTCCTTTCATCAAAACTACCCGATATATTGAAGAACCAATCTATATAAAGCTATACAAAGTCCTAAAATACTCGCTTTCATTTTAGAGGGATGATAGCTTTTGCTACGAAACAAGTAAAAGAAGACGATAATAAATCCCAAAGGAACCCATAGCTGAAAGACACCTTCTTTTGTACTTCGAGAGAAAATTGGAGCAATGTAAGTGCTTATCAAAAAATAAAAGAAAACCGTAAAACGTCGTGTTTCTAGTTGCTTGCTCCACCTTATTAAAAAGAAAATAATTATTATTGCGATAATTATAATGTGTAAAGGGGGTAGAACAATAGCAACGTTTCCAAAATTGAACTCCATTCTGGATTAGCCTCCTTTCTTATAGAGTATCATCCTATAACCAAAATTACTTTAGGTACATGTTACACATCAAAAAAAGCTCTAAAACCAGAGCCCATTTGATAATATTTACCTTCTAAATCCACCCTCTGAATGAATAATCTGACCTGTGATCCAAGCTGCTTCGTCACTCACAAGAAATTTTATGGCTTTTGCAGCATCATTCGGTTCACCTATTCTTCCGAAAGGAAACATCGGTTCTAATTGATTCTTAATGCTCTCTGTCATCCACCCTGTATCAGTTGGTCCTGGATTAATTGCATTTACCGTTATTCCCAATGGGGCAAGTTCTGCTGATAGAGTAATAGTCAAAGCATCAACTGCCCCCTTTGTTGTAGCATATGCTAATTCGCCAGGCATTGGTCCTTGAAATTGACCGGAAGTAAGGTTGACTATTCTTCCTCCAAATTTCTTATCAAACTTTTGCGCAAATTTGCTGCTTAAAAGTGTTGTCGCACGAATATTTACCATATAATGTTTATCTAATTCTTCCGAAGTTAAATTAGAAAAATTAGTATTCGTTGAATATGTTGCGTTATTGACTAAGAAATTAGGATAACCAATTTCATCGATAACTCTATTTAAAAGCTGTTCAGGTGCTTCCAATTGGGTTAAATCTAATTCCATACATGATACCTTAACCCCTTTTTGTAACAATAAATCTTTTAATTTCATTGGCTCACCTAAATCAATACCCCAAGGCATTTTTTTGCCGTATTCAGTCCAATACGTAAAGAATATATGATATCCAGCATCAGCTAATTCTTCACAAATAGCTGCTCCAATCCCTTTCAGACGGCTTACACCTGTAATAATTGCAATCCTATCTTTTAACTGGATCATGATAGTCCCTCCTAAATGAGAGTAAAACATACTATTGCATTTCGAAGCATTACAAGCTCTTCCACATCTCGAATCTATATCCCTTTTCAACATCTCCAGTCTCTTTACTTTAACATAACAGGATAAATTTTACATAAGTAAAAATTAGTGCACTGATACTATATACAAACGGGCTGTTTACTTAACAACAGCTAATAAATATGGAAACATCCCTGTTTAATTTTCAGGCGCTACAAGTTCAACCTTTATTCTGTCAGGATCCTCAAAATAAACAGCATAATGCTCATCCCCACCAGCGAGAGGATGCTGATCTTTATAAAGAATAGTAAGTCCTTTCTCTTCTAATTTCTTTGTCATATCATCTACATGTTTCCGTGAAGCTGCGTAAAATGCGAGGTGATTTAGTCCTACACGGCATCTATTATATGGAACATCCAAATACCGTTCTTCCGTTTGCACAAAAACGATATATGTATCCCTTATTTTCCAACTTCGTCCACTTTCCCATTCCTGAAAAGCACTGTATCCCAATTCTTCGAGAAACCAGCCCCAAAAATTTATGGAAGCACCTAAATTTGATACGTATATTTCAATATGATGAAGCATTCCCTTTGCCAATCATATTCCTCCATTTCTTATATCACTGTTATTATTCAAGTTCTTTTATGCGAAAATGTAAACACCTTCACAAATTCTCCAAATGTGATATTTGTGCTAATCCTTAATGGAGAAAAGCCCCCTTTACTTTAAGTAATAATTCACAAACTTATTCTATTTTTCCTTTTCCAGCCAATTGTGTTCCATCAACCAAACCTAATTGACCAAAGATATAAATATATTCAGATTGATTTCTTTTTTTTACTCCTTGTATATTTACAAAGTATTCATTACCTTCTTCTAACAAATTATATATTCTTGAGTCCTCAATCATTACCTTGTATCTCTCTTTATTTGGATTGTTATCATTAGCATTGGAGCCTATGACCCACATCTTTATATATTTTCCTGGTTCAATATAATGTTCCTTCTCTTCAATTTTAAAAGTCATTGCAATACTGTTATAAGATTTTCCCCCATTAAAATACAAATACAATAGAAAAACTACTATTAGGAATAAACAAATTAACAAAGCTGCCCACTTTTTACGAGAAATTTGAAACAAAGATCCAACCTCCTAAATTAATTTTAGGTATTATATGTCATGCTTTTTAAGAAATCTATTTTTCTAAAATCTTTATTATTATTTTTATCTGCTCTATAACTATCCTTAGATGAAGCCTCGTAAACACTTAAATATTGCTCAGGATTTAGTAAATAATATTTAACGTCTTCCTTTTGCTGCATTTCTAAATCTGCTAGTTTCACTCCTGCGAAATTCGGTAAAGTATCAATAATACCAAACTCAACTAATAGCCCCTCTTTAGAGAATTCATGTTCATGTAAATCAATTAAACTATATTCCATCGACTTCATGATTTTCACAATATCAATCCAATTATGTATGGATAATTCAGGTGGAACTTCCCACCCTCTTTTATCACCAGGTACATGAATATCTAAGTCTTGAGCTTCCCATTTTTCCCCTGTAACGACTTCTAAGCCAACCGAACCCATTAACAATGGAATAATTTCTATATCATTTAGTTTTTTTGCTATTTTAATAAACTCATCAAACTTTTGATTATCCATTTGCCCCTCCAATTTTCATCTAGAAACTTTTACCTATGCCCGTCTTTTCGCGCCCGTATATACCCGTAATACGTACAAGTACCATTACGGGCTAAGTC
>JAEWIG010000054.1 GCA_023387295.1 Bacillota bacterium
CCATTCATATATCGCTTGATCAGGATCTCCAACAAGAAAAAATGACTTAACACCATGTGCATTCAAAATATCGAAAACTGCCATTTGCTCAAATGATGTATCTTGAGCTTCATCAATAATAATTACCTGAAATCTCTCTGCCAAACTTTTTGCTATCACAGGATATGCTTTTAACAACCGATATGCCAATAATGAGGTTTCACTTTGAAAAACCACATTTTTATCTGCTAGCATAGATTTGTACTGTTGGCACGGCAATGCTTTCTGTATACCTATCAACTCACATGTTACAAGTTTTTTTCCTTTGTAAAACTTCTCATCTATACCATAATGAAAATCTTCTATATGTTCAACACAGCCATTTATACGACATTCAGGTCGCCAAAAATAAGGTATCTTCCAGTTATCTGTTAATGAAATTTGCGGTCTACGCTTATTAGCCGTCAATAAATATCCATATCTTAATACTATGAATTCATTTATAAAGCTATCAACAGTCCCTATAAAGTGAGGATATGTTACTCTCTTAAGCGTTTTATCTATAGTTTCAATTTTTCCCAATATTTCTTCTCTTGCAACATTGGTAAAAGAAAGGACCGCAACTCCTTGATGATAAAAATTCCATGATTCTAAATATTTAATAAACTTATTAGCAACCATAAAAGTTTTTCCACTTCCAGGACACGCTTTTACAACGTTTTTCCCCTCTGCATTTAAAAACGTAATCTGTTCATCAGTAAACTCAATCATACTACACCTTCTTTTCCGTCACTACGTATATTGCATCCCTAATATACTTCGGTACTTCAAATGGTTTTTCAATCTCAATACCTTGTTGCTTTTCTTTTAACTGTTTATCTAATACTTCTCCCAAATATTGTGCAACAGCTGATTTACACTTATCTCTTGACCGAATAAAAAGCCAAACACAGGCCGCCTTTTCCTCTAAATTAGCAAACTGTTTTACTTTACTTTCTAGTTTAGGTCCCAAAACACTATATTCTTTTTTGATTGCCTCAACTAAATAATAAATGTTGTTTTCATGGCAACACAAAGCATATTCTAGAGTTTTTGTAGCCGGGTATACTGTTATCGAGGTATCCTTACATAGTTCGATTAAGTCTGAGCATCGCTCTGACATCTCACCGTTCTTAAGTTTTGTTACAATATCATTGTTAGTTTCATCATAATCCAAATTCTTATCAATATAATTTGCATCTTCTTTTTTAGTACAACGATCATCGTCTGTTATTATAGCGATTTTATTAAAACATGTAGCAACTCTTTCAGATGAAAGAAGATTGACAAAAGGTTTAAAGGCAACGCTATCAACATTCACTAGTTCAACAGCATACTTATCAAATGGCCTATCTATTAGCTTCGCCATTTCAGGAATAAGTATCGCTTCACTAATACCCTCAACAAATAAAATTCCTTTTGCAAAAAACAGTTGCGATTTAGTAACATCGAGATATTTTTTCAAATAGGATTTATCTGACTCACTAAGATTAGTCTCTGATAATGGTAAACAATATTTTTTATAATCATTTTCATAGAGTAAATTCACATTTTCAATTGCAACTTTCGAAGTCAACGTTGGTGAATGCGATGTATATATAACTTGTATATTTGTCATTTCTGAATTTGTCGCTGATAAAAAACTATGTACCAGCTCCTGTAATTGAGGATGTAAATGGGCTTCAGGCTCTTCAATTAATAGTAAATTTTGAAAAATTCCACCTTTATCGATTTCCATATCTCCTAATACGGCAGACATAAACAAAAGATTATTATAGCCTAGTCCATTTTGGTATAACTCAAATGACCGATTTGCGATCTCTTTTATTCTTTTAAGAAGCCCTTCCTCAATTTCTCTGTTTTTACTAAGCAAAGTTACATCAAAATATATACCTTTCTCTTTTTTATATACCCCTTTACAATTTGAGTGATCTTGTAAATACTTATTAGCCGCCTCATAGTTACTGTCTTCTATTGAGATTAAAATCCATCTAGGTTTAACCCATGCTCTTAACGATGATGCAATTGAATCAAATCTTGGTTCTATAAGGCCTATATCGATTTCCTGTTGCAAGAACTCTTGCTCTATTTTTCGTAAATTCGAATTAATTGTAGATTTGGCCTTAATTAATTGATCCTTTTCTAATAAAGAATTATTAGCAGTTTCCAATATTTCAACTAATTCGTCTCTTTTTTCTTCCTCTGGTACTAAATTTCTTAACAATTGAGCTAATTTACTAGTCTTTGAAGGTCTTAATTCATTTTCAGAGTCACGTAATGCTCCTAGGAAAACGATATCCATTGCTTCAAAGGTATCAGAAGAAAGCTGGTTCCCCTCAGTTCCTATTCCCCAATGTGTAACTTTTACTTTTTCTAAACCATTAGGAGCTATATATTTATTAAATCGAATGTGGAACTCACCTCCGGTTGCATTCGCACTTAAGGGATCCCAAATTTCTATTAATGTTTTAGGAACATCTTCCAAGTAAACATCAAATTGTGCAAAATCTGCTGACTTCCCATCTTCGCAGAAATGAAAGTCAGCTTTATTAAAGTATATATCCTTTTTATATGTTACTGTTGAATATACAATCCTTATAGCATCCATTACTGATGACTTTCCAACATTATTCTCACCAATAATTGCATTAATTCCTTGATTAAAGATTAGCGTTATACCATCTTCATCAAATGATCTGTAGTTCTTGATTACAAGTTTTTTCAAGTACATAACATACCCCCTTTTGGCTATTCCACCCCTAACGCCTTAAAAACAGCATCCTCAGCACTACTATAAGGTATTAGCTGGAATGCCCCCATTAAATCAGCAGGCACACTAACGAAATCAACCATAGAAATAGAAGGAATCAATACTTTCTTAGCTCCGCTATCCAAACATACCTGCAGTACATTGGCTAAGTCATCTACTTTTATTAAAGTCCCGCTAATACTAATATCCCCTAATACAACCAAGGATCCTTGAGTCGGACGGCCTAATGCTATAGAACACAATGCTATCAGGGTTGCAAGTCCTAATCTATTCGTGATGCCTATTCCTTGTAAATCTTGATAGTTTATGTTGTAATCTTTCGTAGTTGTACTAATTGATCCACTTATTCTATTCGCATTCGCTTTTAAGAAGTTATACGCATTATTCGTGGCTTCTTTCGCTTCCCTATCTGATCCAATTCCAGTACGTTCAAATCTACCATTACCAGGAAGCATCTGAGACTCCAATCGATATACACCGATCATTCCTGATTTACCTTGAGCAACCGTGTACACCTGACCCGGATTAGCCATACCTTCAGGAATTAGTTTTCCACCACCTTGTTCTGGTACGGTTACATATCGTTCTTCCATTGTCTCCATATCAATATAAGAAAAATTAACGTCATAAAATTCCATTCCGCCTAATTTTTTAAGCTGCTCTTTTACACGGCGACGCATTTCCAAAGAAATTTTTAGAATTTCTTCTACCTGCTCTTTTGTATACTCCCCATTAGGGTATAGAAGTTTTATATAACCGCCCACCATTTTTCGTACAGCTATTGTATCACGTTGATTTAGATTCTTTCCTAATCTAAAGTATTTCTCAATTGCATCACCGTGTTGTTCTTTTCTTAATTCTCTTAAGAACTCTGCCAAATAGTCTGTAATAAACCCATAGTCATTGGTAAAATGTTCTGGACGAAACTTTGGTATCTCCCAACCAGGAATATAACAATGAATACGATCTAAAAATGCAGTATCCTTTCCCATTTCAGGCGGAAATGGATCAAATAAACTGGATGTCTTTAATAAAACATCTACACTTTGATTTATATTTCCTACAAAAACCATAGATGCAGAAGCTGCCTTTTCTTCTTTCCCTCTAGCGAAAGAACCCGATGCCATATAATCCTTCATGATTTGTATACCATCTTTGTCTTTGAAATTAATTCCCGCGACTTCATCAAATGCAACACAATCCCATAGTCCAACTAAACCTACTGTTTTGCGCCCCATATTATAGAATAAGTTAGCAACAGTCGTTTGGCCACCAGAGACTAATATACTATTTGGTGATATTTCTTTGAATAAATGGGATTTTCCTGTACTCCTTGGTCCAAGCTCGCAGGAATTAAAATTGTTTTCGACTAGTGGAATCACTCGTGCAAGTAATAACCATTTTTCTCGATTAGATAACGTATCTGATTCCATACCAATAGAACGAAGCAAAACATCCATCCATTCGTCCTGTGTAAATGCTTTACGTCCTTCTTTTAACTGATCAATATCAACATGTGGCATTTGAATCGGAGTTAATTTTCTTACTTGAATAGGCGTTCCATTCCATTTATCTTCCTCTATGTATTCATAGTCTAGTTGAACGATACACCATATGCCACCACATAATAAACGATCAAATTTTGTTGGATATTCATCAGATATAGGGATTGCTTTTAAACCCAAATTAGAAAACTCAGATTCATAACAATCCTTCTTTATATTCAAGCTAACTGTAATCTTGTCGATTACCGTATAACTACCCTTTTGTCGTAATAATGATAGAATTTTCTGTGCCTCATCTGGGCGTACAAAGTTATCAGCAAGAATATGCTTAACCCTCTGAACCCCTTCTTCTATTACCGCATCATCGTCTGAACTGCAATACTGCCCTAAAAGGAATTCCAGAACATATACTGGAACATTTGCACCTTCTTTTATTTTTTTCGTTAAATCTTTGCGAACAATTTTACCATCAAAATTCTGACGGAGCTTGTCCTTAATTATTTCACGTGTACTTTCTTCGCTTATATTCTGCTCCATAATAAATCCTCCGCCGAGATATATTTTCAAGACTGTAGAAAATCTACAGCCTTGAATAAAATGTTTCTATACTAACTAAAGAAGTCAAATTCATCTACTGCAAATGCTATGTCAATCTGGAATTCGATACGTTGTGGCATCTGTACACCCGATTCATCTGCAATCACTAAATAATACGTTTCTGTATTACTAAATTTCATGGATTTTAAATTAAAACTACATCTAAAAGTTCTATCCTGTCCATTATCACTCGTCTTGTCAGCAATGATTTTTTGTGTATCACTAACTTGCTTACCATTACTATCTGTAAAGTAAATCTGATACGTTGCCGCTTCTCGATTATCACCAACAGCTTCCACTTGATAGAAGTTCAAAGAGAATATCATATTGCATATTTTTCTATTAGAAGATAATAGATTTACTACTACTGGTTTCGTATCGTATTTATCTTTATTTCTTTTATATTCCTTTGAATCATTTCTCAAGTAATTGTATTCAATGATCGGTACAACCATCTCCTGCAAGCTAATTCCACCATGAACAAAATTCATGCCTCCACCATTCATTTTAATTCGAATGCTTTCTCTTGGTGCAAATGCATCCAATTCTGATTTACCTTCTAAAAACTTGACCGACATTAAATAATTTGGTTTAGCTCCTTGTTGCATGATTGCATAACGTCTACCATATTCAATGTCTTGATTATTAAAGCTTGTCTTATCAACTTTATCATCTTCTTGTAATGGGCTATATGTGTACAAGAATCCGTGATCTGCAGTTACAATAATTCGAGTACCGCCAAAATCATTCATAATGACTTTAATTAAATTCTTTATCTCATTGATAGCGTCTTCACATGCTGAAAAGACCATTCCGTCTGATGTGTGACTTGATTCGTCAATTGTATCATGGTAAATATAGATAACGTCTTTTCCTTTGACAAGGGCACTTCTTTCAGGGCGTTTCATTTTAATAATGTCTTTATATTTTAGGACAACGCTTTCTGGATTTGCTTTCTTTAATATTTTCTCTCTATAATTACTATCTGTATACTCATCATCTGCACGTACAAATAATTTGTCATTTTTTATCTCTACAGACAATTCTTTATGAGGTAATAAGGCTGCCATACCAAACTTTGTAATAGTTGGAAATATACCTTCACAACTATTCAAATCGACCTTACTCTGTGTTTCTCTTCTTAATTGCTCTGTTAAAGATGCTGCAACCTCGTATCTTAATGCATCTGATATAATTACAAATGTTTTCTTATTTGCATTTTGTATATAAGATTTATAGAAATCTGTCTGTTGACTAATCTCAAGAATATGACCATGCTCCTTTAAATCATCAGCGCATACATCCGACCAGTTATTTCCCAATTGACCCAAAAACCAATTTGTATAAAGTCCTTCTACCTTTTCCATAACATGATTGAATAAATCATGAAGTACTGTATTATAAACCTTAAGGCTCTCTGCAAATGATAAATGGAACAGCCTATAATACGTATCCATCTTATAATAGGTTTCCGTATATTCTTTCCATACACCACTTGGTTCTACTGTATGGAATCCAGCAGCATGCTCTTTATAAAATGCTTGCATATTAGCAACTTGTAATAGTCCTTCATAGTAATACTCTACTTCATCATACCATACACAAGTTCGTCTCTTTTCTACTGTCTCAGTAATTGTATCTACTTCAATAAGGTGATCACTAATCTCACCCATTAACGAAGTCAATATGCATTCATTGATACAAGGAAAACACTCTGTATCAACTAAATCTTCAACACTAAGTTTACTAAATCTTAATGGCAATCTTGTCTCATCTTCAACATATCTTGCTATATCATATAACTTATTATCAGTATCACTGTGTAACCATTCTGAAATAAAATCATAGCAATACGCCTGATGCGCAGAAGAAATAAATGGATCTAATCCAGCCAGATGTTCTAATCTCATTGTTCTTGTTGTTGCTGTTAATATAATATGAGTAGCTAATCTTCCAAGATTAACTTCTTCTTCACCATAGCCAGTTCCTTGGTTAACCATAGTCCAGAATACTTGATCCGCTTCATATTTCACTAAATCTTGATAAATGTTGTTACTATCAGCATCTAATCCATTTTCCAATACAGAACGGATAATTAAATTAGGTTGAACATTTTTCAATCCGCATATCGCTGACATAATTACTAAATGAAGTTGTGATGGTGTTGCAATATTTTGTCCTATCAACTTTGCACGTCTAGAGGAAGCATTCAAATACTTTCTATATTGTTTTACCTGTATTCTTAAAGTAGGTGTAGCAGGAATCCCCATCTCAGTCATCCATATTGATACCAAATCTGCTCGAAATTCTTCACTATACATTTCAATATCGATAAGCCAGTTATCATCTGGATTGTCGTATGAAAATGGACAGTAAACTAAATAATTGTTTGAAGTATCATCGTATGATAATAATTTCTTAATCTCAAAATTATTGGTACCTGTTAGCGCTACTAGTTTAGCATCACTAAGATTAATATCATCTAATTTGTCTTCAAATTCTCTATCATCATCCTTCCAGAAGATGATACGACGTTTATAGAATTCCGGCAGTGGTGCAGCAAAACGTCTGTTAAGGTCTTGCAAAATTGTATCTACGTCCATGCTGTTACCTTCCTTTACTTAATCTTTGCTAATACTTCTTGGAATTTCTCATAATTTACTTTTACTCCATCATCTAGATCGATTGGAATCATTTGATCTGCTAGGTGGTGGATTTTTTCTTCGTAAGTTCTAAGTTCTGATTCTTGGTCTTTTAATTTAGTAAGTTGCTTGTTTAATTTTACACGTTCACTAGTAGTTGCACTATGAATGCGTTGTTCTAAATCTAAAATAGCTGTGCGGTAACGGGCCTGTTGCTCATGGACGTAATCGGTACGAATACGTGCAATGGTATCTGGTTGATAACGGTGCATATAAATTAGACACTTGAATCCATTTTTCTTTCCACTGTCAAAGAGCCAGTAAATAGGGCGTTTTTGATATGTTTTACAATGGTCAGCGAAGAAATTATTTAAGAAGTAATTACGTATAATATCTTTCGGCATTCCTTTGCCTCCGAGTGCATCAGCAATAAACTTCAAGTTTTCGTCTAAAGTTTCTTTACCATAAACAGTTTCAACAAACTTTACAAAACGACCAACAATATCATCTTCAAAGTATTCATCATCGCAGATAGGGATAATGTTGTCTGTATCTGCTGGATATGACGTATATTTTCTATCATCCCATTCGCCACCTGCAAAGACAAGTCCTTCTACGTCGAGGGAGTATCTACCAAACATACAGCCTACAGCATAGGAAATAAGGCTTTTAATATCTCTTGCAAGATCTGCTTTACGCACGGTTATATCTTTATCCTCTATTTCGGATTTAAGTTCATCCTCTAACCCGTATATATTAATAAATATCCGATTTAATTCTTCCTCGTTTGATTTAAGTTGATTGAATTGAGCTTCAGTTTTACTTTTCCAACTTCTAAAAGCATCTGCTATTTTATACTTCCATTTTTCCATTGGCACATCTGCATAACCTGCACCACTGCGGTATGAGATAAACGGATGGACACTGAAGTTCCATGAAGTTTCAAATGAATCCCAGTCTGCCTTTGAAATAGCAATACATTGTTCCACGAGTATCTTTACTTCTTCATTCTTATCCTTGCATTCAATCAAAGGCATAGCAAGAATATCTTTTATATTGTTATTTAATGTTGGATTAATTAATTTTGTCAATTTGTTAATAACAGCTGAGTTTAACAATCCCATACAATATTCTATTTTAGATTCATCATTAAACAAAACAGTCGCTGCCGCTTTGTTGAAGGTAACATCTTCTGTCAGTAATCTAACACCAAAAATTGGATTAGTAGAAATCAAGCTCCATGTTATTCCTCTTCTAAATAATATTTCTTCCTTAGGAAATCTTGCAATTTTATCCTTTTTATAAAAATTAATAGCTTCGGGTTTCCAATTTACCACATACTCTATATTTCCATACCATTTTCTAAATTCTCCCCCTTTTGCATGGAACATCCACGAACCCTCTTTCTTTATGGTAGTCGCATCTACCTCCCAAAGAAGACGCAAAAATCTATTATTATCTCCAGTCAAAATTTGTCCATCAGAAAATGCAACTAATGCAATATTAGGATTTTTGAACAGCTCCATAGTTGAATCATTTTCCCAAAATGCTATTGGATAACCAGGAACCTCCAAACACTTCGATATTTGCATTTCGTAATAATATCCACAATCATGGTCACTAATTGCAAAAAGGGTACGCTCTTTTTGAACATCCATTCCACCTCTAAAATCTGTTAATCTAACAAACATACCTTTGTAGTCAAGACTATTCATACCAATAACAAAAGCGCATATAGGTACCGTAGCTTCTTCAAACGCAGAATATTCAAATTGTATTAACGAAATTAATGAATGCTCACTAATCGTATTTAATCTAAGCGATTCATAAGATTGTATAAACATCCATACATATGGGCTTAAGAAAGCGCAATAGCCACCTTGTTTTGCATAATTCTCACAACGTACTATAAAAGCCGAAAAGAAATCAGATTTAAATTCAGGAAAATATTTCTTTAGATATGTTGATAATTTTATATCCATATTTCCAGCAGCCATATATGGCGGATTTGTGACAACAATATCATACTTTTGTGCAATAGCTTGTGCGACTTGTACTAAAGGTAAAAGTTGTTCCACCACCTGTTTTTTGAATAGGCTTACTTCATCTTGCATTTCATAAAAACGAGCATATAAGGTTTCATAATCAACATTAGTTATATTAAGGATAGATCCATACTCTTTTGCATCATGCATTTCATCAATAATAGATTTAATTGCTGCTTTAAGTTCAGGTTTTCCATTTGAAAAATAATCAATACTGTCAGAACTAATATTATTACTTTCAACTATAACATGAATATGAGGTTGAATATTACGACTAAAGAATCGACGGTCATACTGCCTTGCTTTCATCATAACCGCAAAGTAAGCAAGCTGTGCTGCGCGATCGTCAATATCTAGTCCATATAAATTATTTTTCAAAATGCTGTCAACAGCCTCACGAGCATTATAGCCATAGCTTTCATAAATCTGCATCAAAACATCAAACATATAAACAAGTATATGTCCACTCCCCATACAAGGATCGATACACTTTATATCTTCTGGTTTCATTCCTTTATATTCTTCACGAATTTTATCAAGTTGAGCTTGCACCTCTGCTTCTTGCTCAGCTTCATCAAGGTAATACTTCCAATTAGCTTTTAATGTTTCATCAGGGTGTCCCTCGTACCATAAACGGCCTAGAGAGTTTTCAACCATATAACGAACAATCCAATCAGGTGTGAACAGCTGTGTTGCAGCAGGAATATCTTCTTTTTTAATTTTGATATTCTTTTTAAGATTAGCAAAAACAGTATCTTTAGGGACTGAATTATAATATTGGTATAGCCAACCAATAATTTGAACAGCATCCTTCCAATCCTCTTCAGGAATAATCTCGATCATCTGCTGTATTACGCTACCTTCACGAAGAAGATTGTCTGGAAGAAGAAGTTCTGTATAGTCAGAAATTTTTTGGAACATACCCGGCAGAATTTTATTCAATGCATTACACTGAACAATCAACAGATATTTATACAATTCATCATTTTTGTTTTCTTCTTTGAATGAATACACCTTATCCATATCAAGACCATCTATCTCTAGATGAATCGCCTCTGTCAGAATTTGCGGTTTAAAGTTGTTCTCTTCATCAGTGAATACACGTACATGAGAAGGTAAATAACCATTCACTTCCATAAACCTTAAAGCCGCAAAGCGATTAAACCAAGTATATGCAACTTCTTCCATTACTTGTTCAAAACCTTTATCGTTAATCTTAATAATCAATGCTCTTCTCTGCTTCTTTTCCACATCGGTTAAAATCTTACCATTGATGCTATCTGCATTGGCATCAATGATATTTTTTTCTGAGATTCCATATTGTAAAGCTTTCTGGGTTACTCGCTCAATTAATTCAGTACGTGCCCAGACAGCATATTTCTTTATCGCATTCTTATCCATACATGTCTCCTTAGTTTAACTTAATTCCATCACAGTTCTTCATAAGTTGTTTTAAATGGCTTCTTACTGTTTCAACATATGCATCAATATCCGCCTCAGTCTCCAATGTTTTTGTAGGGAATATTGTCTGTCTATGATAAGCCTTAATAACTTTCTTAACCTCACCATACCCGTTTGAATTTTCCTTAACTATCGGAGTTTGTTTTGACTCTACCGGCTTTAACAATGATTCAATACGCTCACAAGCACTGTCTTTATACTGCCACATTGGTGGTATTAATCCGTCTAATAATGCTAAGCTTTTTGTCTCTGCTATACGTTCTTTTTTCTGTACAAAAAAGTTATCCGCAGATTCAACTACATTCTTAACCTTACTATCCATATTTGCCACTGTATGAATTTCTTCAAGGCATTGTCGAACAATTTCCGATAATTCTTCACGCTTAACTTCTAACATTTTATCATGAGCATTTTTCACTATACTAATCAAACCATTTAACTCAGGAATACGTTTATAATCATATTTTCCCCCATTACTTGGAACTAAAGTAATTAAACGAATTTGATTTAATGCCTGATTTGCTTCCTCTTCTTTTGCTAGATAATCCAAATCATTTCTAAGGTCGTTTTCAAATTTTACAGCTGAATCAAATAGTATTACTTGATTATTAAAGAAACTTTCAACCTTTGACATATCATCCTTATTATCATAAAGATCGTCTTCTTTCTTAATCACACGATCAATTAATGCAATATTATCCTTTTGTTGCGAAAGTACATCATTCATTAAAGCGATAGCGGACTGTACCAATGATTTATCTGGATACTTGTGCCCATCATAACGTTTATTTAATTGTTCGTAATGATCCTTTTGTTCGTTAAACTTATCAATAATAAATTTAATTAAATTATCCTCATCGTTTGGAACGTCCATTATATCAAAGTATTCTCGTAAGAATTCTTTCACTTCTTTCATTTTCGTTGCTGACACTACTACACGTTTACTAATATTGGTCTTTCCAATTTCGCTCTTTTTACGTAACATATCTGGAAGTTTTGTATTATCAGGTTGAATGGTGGATCCAGCATATTTAATCGTAACTTTTTGGTTATAAATCAGTTGCGCAGCTACTGCAGCAATATCAATTTCTTTCCAACCATATGGTATTGCTTGATATCGGCTTTGAATATCTGCCATAGACGTAGGAAGATTTTTTCTTACTTGCATTTCTAGATATTCTTCCATCTTAGCTGCAGCATCTCGATTATCTTCCATTCCTGGTAGTACTCCATCGTTAGCTGACCCATTCAATATAGCCATAATGTCAGCATCTGATTCAGCATTCTTCGTAATTAAACCTAAATCGCTATATACATGAGATACCAAATATTCTAACGCTTGGTCAATTTTTGACTTTGCTTCACCACTTTTAATTTCTATATGCTCACCATCAACATAAAAAGTGGCTTTTTCAATTGCTTTTTTCAAATCTTCCATAGCAGATAATTCATACTGATTTGCTTCTTCTTGCTGATCACGAATGATATCTTGTACTGATTTTGGTAGTTGACTTACATTACGTTGTTTTACATATTTACGAATCTTCATTGCACTTTCTAAATCTTCATAATAGGAGCTATCATTTAAAACAACAATAGCTTGACCTGACGATTCGTTCAGTAATCGTAGTTCCAATTTATCAACTGCATCCGTTGCTACAGTTAAGAATTTTAGTTTCATACCTCCTGTAGCAGCCCCTACCGTAATCCCATCTACCATTTGGTCAAATGCAAAGTCATATTTTCCATAACGATATTTCTTAGTTATATATATATCTCCATAAATCATATGTGCAATTTTTTCTACAATTGCTGCGGTATCAACATTGGTATCTTTTATTTCTTTTTGGATATCTTGCTCTTCATCTGTTAAGAAATTATAAGTATCTCCTGTTCGCGCAATATAATTTTGGCTCATTAAACGATTAAGAGAATCTCGAACTGCTTCTCTCATTGTAATCTTGTCCATGCGTATATCATCTGCCATAAGAATTGCTATATTATCGATATTCGCCTTGATATCATCAATGTATCGAATGAGATATAATAATTTCAATACATCAACATCTTGTTCTTCTATTCCATTGCCATCAGCTGCTGCACGAGAACATCTCTCAATAACACGACGAATGCTACCATCTAAGAATGTATGCACAGTATCATAAAAATGGAAAAATGGAACTAGGGCAAACTCATCTTTATCTTGTATCTTTTGCACTGCTTCCTGGAAGCCCGAAAGCATAGAACGCTCTCCACCAGATAAATGCTTACCAGAGTTACCATGTTTTCTGATTTCAGCAAATACTTTCTGCATAATAATAAATTGATATGGTACAAATGGGAAGTTAACAACAAATTCGCTTGGTCCAGTATATCCTTTTATGTCTAAAATTGAATCTGAAAAGCTAAATAAATTTCTAAGTACGGAATCATTATTGTTATATACCTGTTCTAAATCACTCATTACCTCAGGTTTTTTCTTAAGAATACGCTTTTGTATCACTTCATCTACGGAAGAAGAAGACAAACTGAGTCTAGTTTTGAAACGTGCCTGAATTCTTGAGAATTCATCCGCGCGTACTTTGATTATCTCATCAATTGCTTCCTGTCCGGTACACATAACCCATACTTTTCCTTTACATTCACTACCTATTTTTTCAGTTAATGATTGAAGATTTAATAACATATCTGTATCTGTACCAACATATTGTCCAACCTCGTCAATCATGAATAGCAGACGGAAATTATCTGGTTTTGCATTAACATATTCTTCCATCTCGGAAACTAATTGAGCAATACTCATTTCCGTCGTTTCCGTACCATCAAACCAGTTACGAGCAGCTGTTTCACTCATCCCAAGCACTTCCATTAATGTTTCCACAACATCATCTTCAAAAAAAGCAAAAGCATCTCGTGTCTCTAACCAGCTAGATCCATTCTTATCTTCAAAAACACGACGGAATTCTTCTGTCTTGCCACGCTTTTGAATAAACTGTTCTAATTTTGCTACTTTTAAGTTCTCACCATAAAAGCCAAGATGATTATAAAACATCTTGGCAAAGACACGAAGTACTGCTGTCTTATCTTTATTAATTGGGCCTTCAATATCTATATTGAAAAGAATCGTCTCTGTCTCTCCCTTTGTTGCTTTATCAATCAACATAAAAGTTGCCGGATCATCTTCGAATTTCTTACGGAAACGTTCTACTGTCTTCACACCATTTACATCTTTATTTTTTAATGTATAAGAAAGCATCTTAAGGAAATGAGATTTACCGCTTCCAAAGAATCCCGAAATCCATACCCCAATATCAGCAGTGGCTTCATCAAATGAATCACTATAATAGTTAAAGAAGGTAATAAAATGCTTCTTTAGTTCTTTGGTGATTACATATTCATTTAATTCTTGTTCCAGCACATCATCAGCAGATTGATCCACCTTAATAACACCATTAATTTTACGGTTAATATCATCTGTAAACATCTCACGTATAATCATCTAAATTTCCTCCCTAAATCACATTAAAAGCTCTATAATAATCATTTGGCTTCAATTTATCAAATAATTTTGTATGATGTCCATCAAATACCCCTGGATAGAAAACTAATACTGGAATATCTGAAAAATGTGGTTGTAATGCTTCTAGTAAAGAGTGCACTCTCATAAAAGGATATACTTCCCCTACGCCTGTAAGTACTAATACATCACCCATTTCGTGTGGATCATACTGCATCTTATCTATAAAAGCTTGTTCTGTTGCAATGGAATGCATTTGATTCAATAAATACTCTTTACCCTTTTTCTCTTCCATCTTTGGAATACTTTTTGTAATACGTTTATCATCACATATGGTAATAAAGGTTTCATATAAGTTAACAATTCTTAAGTGGCATGTTAAAGAATGATCTGTTTTTATCTGTTCTATGAAATGCCTAATGATCATTTCTTCATTTGGTTCGTAACAAAAGAATTGTATATTAACTTCATTACTTAAGCCCTTACCTTCTAAGAAATCTTTACTTTGTATTAATTCTCTTACTTTATCTAAACGAGATTTTATATTCTCCATCTCTTACCTCCATCATAGAAAACAATTAAATGCCGGCAATGTTATTTCATCATTATTGCATCTAATTGCATTCTCCAGTGCATTATTGATCAGTACCGGATTTAATTGTTGTGCCTTCCCAGAGTCAAGATAATCATTTTCTATCAATATTCTTTTAATCACTGATTTCATTTTTTTGATCGTAGACTCTTTCCACTCTGCAACAAGATCATCCTGTTCTTGTAAACGCATGAAAAATACATTAATATCCCTATCACTGAAAGCGAAATCCATTTGTCTAAACTTTTCTCCTATCACTGTAATCATGAATTCCCACATGATACGATTTTGCTTCATTATTGCATACAAGCATACTTGCTTAGAAACCTCAACGGGTGAATCAGCAACAACCTTTATTAAGTCCCTATCATCCATTGCATGTAAGCGTTTCAAACATACACTAGCTATATTTTTAAGCATTCTTTCTGTGGGATATTGAAACAAATTTTCACTAAAAACTTTTAAGATGATTTCTTCATCTGTAAGTCCTTCTGCAATTAATTTTGCAACCGTCCTTGTTTCATAAAACAGAAACTGCTCTCTTGTTAAAGATCCATTATAAGGTACTGAACTATCCATTTTTACGCTTCCCTTCGATGCTTAATTTCATTTGCACTACCTCTTTAGTTTCAGGTAAGATTTCAACTATCTCATCTAAGGTACAGTCCATCTTCCTGCATATCCTCACTAGTATTTCCATTGAAACAAATTCGTTATGTGAAAGTTTAGCAAGTGTGTTTTGGCTAATTCCTACAAACGTAGCAAACTCTGTTTTCTTTAGGTTTTTATCTATTAATAACTTAAATAGTTTGTTGTAGCATACATCCATAATAGTTTGTCCTCCTTATGTTCTTCGGGCAATACACTTAATAAGTGTATTATATCATAGTTAGATGTGAGAATAAAATTATTTTCTTTGTATTTGCAAAGTTTTTTAATATGTATGCGGTGATTTTGTGTTAATCTGTTCTGTCATGTTAAGCTATATCTTATCTCATTCTTATTAATTCAACTTTATAAAAAATATGATAATCATCCATTTCAGCAATAAAAAAGAACCAAAATAGAGAATTACTCCCCCATCTTGATTCATATTGTATTCATCTAATAACACGACGTTTATCATTCTTCTCCCAATCCAAATAAAGGATCCTCAATAAATTAGTAGAAATCATCCATATTTGCCCGATATTCTGCATCCATCTCTGCCTTAAATTCATGCATTTGATTTAAGCAAGCATCTATATCATCCAGAGCATTATTAATAGACTCAAAAAAATTTCCAACATGAATAAAATCAAATCGTTTATTGCTTTTAAAGTAATGTTCCATATTTTTAGAAACTGGATAACGAAACTTACTAGCATCTGAATCGATATTATGAACTTGCCTACAGTAATCTTCTATAATTCCAAGATATTCTTTATCATCTTCAGATTGAGCATATTCTAATAGAAAAGGCTCTATCTCATTCCACATACCAGAAATACTATGTTTCCTGTCTAGTAATACTTTACATCTATTTTGAAAATTCTCACCTGTCTCTTCGAACCAAATTGTCTTCAAACTTAACTCTACACAATTCCGATATAAATAACACATGGGCATAAACAGAAGATTCTTTATTTCATTATTCCCAGCTTCCGTCTTTTTTTTCATATACCATTTTAGATAATTTGCTGTCTCATGATAAGCTTTGGTATATGGGTAAAAATCTTCCCTCAGATAGCCATATCCAACTACAGATTGGCTATAATAATACCCACCTTCCTCTATAAACATTGGATGTAATTTCTTCCATTCTTCTGCTTCATTTTCGTCTTGTACATACCACTTATCAATAATTTCAAACGCAGCTTCAAATTTATTTGCAAACTTCACCAAATCAATATGGGTCTGTTTTTCAAACACTCTTTTTATGTTAAATTGTCCACCTAACCCCCACTCATCCTCTTCCCAATAGATATGAAATGGATATCGGAAAGAATCCGATTCCTTATCCATAACAGATATATCAGTAAAATATTGTTGTAACCATTCTAACTCTTCCATTGGTCTCAAATAGGATGCAACTTGTTCAACTGCTGATAGAATTTTTGATAAATCATGGAAAGTTTCCTTGAGAAATTCCTTACGTTCTTCCCTATCTAGTATATATTTAAATCCTAGTGCTTTTAATCCCAACTCAATACTGTGCCTATATAAAAAGGCTAATGAAAAGAAATATGTATCTAGCTGAGCAATGTTTGAATTATCCGTTTCAAGAAGATAGGATGTAACTAAATGTGCCGCATATTTAAAGTTTCTAGCATATGAATAACATTCTGAGGAAATCTCAGTTGACGCTATAATTCGAACCAAATACTCTGAGTGTCTATCAAACTTATCTAATATAGTATCCTTTTCTGGATACATATTAGATAATAATCTTTCTGGTGTGTTCATTGTATTCTCTCCTAATATATTCTTATTTAGCAAGCAGGGCAAGGTTGTACACACCTTGCAATTTTGTGCTTGTTGGGGAAGCCCCCAATTCCCTCTATTACCCCAATACATGCATTGCCATATATCTAAAATATAGTATGTATCACATTAAAATCATTTACAATCTTCTATTTTTTCGAGCACACTCCGTACATACACCAGTATTAACTTTATTAATCCCGCCATAACTATTAAAATAATCTACCAATTTTATACCATCACACTCTTTACATTTAACCCAACGTTGTCCACTAGAATCAATGATACATTGTTGTTGCTGAGTGAACTGGTCTTTCACTTCATTATAACACCTTCTCAGATGTTCTTCTTTGGCCAATTGTCGCTCTCGTTTCTTTTGTTCTTGTGCATCTTGCTCTTCTCGAATTTTTTCTTCTATCTCTTTCTTAATATCCATTTGTCTATTAATTTCTATTCCAAAGCGTTCACGGTATTCTATTTCCTGCTCATTCAAAATCACTGGTGCACTACTAATTATGTAGTTACCAGCTTTATCACTTGATAATACTTGTCTTTCAATAGGTACTATCTCATCGACAAAAGTTGTTTGCTTTTTATCATTTGTAAGAACATATAATTTATTTTTAGCTCTTGTCATTGCTACATAAAACAGTCTACGTTCCTCCCGATACTTATCCATAGCACCAGCCGAATCATGAATAGTGTTTATATTAACAGATGGGAATACACCATCATATACATCCATTATATAAACTGTATCATATTCTAATCCCTTACTTGAATGAACTGTGGATAAAATAATAGTAGCATTTTTTGACGTAGCATTTTTTTCTATCATTTTAGGTAGTTGTTCCAACCGTTTTAAAAATGCAAGTTGTTTTGGCTCTTGTTCTGCTAATATACGTAATAATTCAATTTTACTTTCATCCATAGAATTCTTTTGTAGGTACTGTCCATAACCTTCAGAACAAATATAATTAATTGCAGAAATAGAATTCTTTCCTTTTAACCTATTTAAAAAAATTTCAAAATCTTCAGCCTTATCTAATAAACTCGGCCAACGTTCTAGTTGCTTTTTCAAAGCATCTGTTACAGAAATCCGATTCCAACGGCTATTTTTACATGTCCACTCTGCTGTTTTTTTATTAAAACCATATCCACATTTATAATATATCTTCATAAAAGACTCTGTATCAAAAGGATCTATAGCAAGCTTCATAAAAGCTTTGATATCATCAACTATTTTATAAGTAAAAAAATTTGTTTTTATTTGTAATACTTTAAATTGAATTTGATTGCGAATTAATAAATCCATTAAAGGAATCGCAAGATCATTATCACGATATAAAATTGCTGTTTTCTCCTTGTTGTTATAAGCGACATCTAACAAATACTTATACTGTTCATAACGATTGGAGAAAGAAACTCTTTCCACTGACTCTCCATGACCTCGATTTGCAACCATCGTCTTCTTATTACGCTTTAAATCATTTTCAATAAATTTCTGTGCTGTATTAACTATTTCTTCCGTAGAACGATAGTTACACTCCATCATTAGTACAAATGGATTCCTATATTTGTTTTTGAAATTGAGCAATGCCTTTGGATAAGCACCACGAAATCCATAAATACTTTGATCCTCATCTCCAACCATAAAGATATTGTTATTTCCAGTAAGCATATGGATTATCTTATGTTGAATTTTAGACGTATCCTGTGCTTCATCAACACAGATATACTTATACTGATTTTGAAATTCGTGAAGTATATCAGGATGTTTCAACAGTATTTGATGGGCATATACCATTTGATCATCAAAATCCATAACTTTCTTCTGTCTCAAAGTTTCTTTATATATCTGAAATATTCTCGCAACATTTGGAACAGATGTATCTAACATAGTAATTTCATCGTTATTCAACATCATATTTTTTATGTAACCAATTGCAACCTCTGTTTCAATCACATCGCTTTCTGTTGGATATTCATCATTCACTTGTTTATAAATATTTTTGATAATTTTTGTTCTTTCCTTATTATCAAGCTGATTAAATGGATTACGTGAATACCGGTAGATAATACTGTTACTGATACTATTGATAGTCCTAAACTGAACTCTATTTGCAAGTTCTGGACCAAATAGGCTTGAGAAGCGTTTTTTCATATCTTCCGCTGCTGCTGTTGTATAGGTCATTGCCAAGATGTTATCTGGTGAAATCCCTTTACAAATAATCATGTATCCAAGTCTTACTACAAGCACTGTAGTTTTCCCACTCCCCGGAACTGCAAGCAACAGATTTGCTCCCTCTACTGCTTGTACCGCTCGTTCCTGTTGCTTATTTAGTGTAATCCAAAATTTCTCAGCAAACATTTTATACATTTGATTTTCGTAGATATCTTCACGATCCGGGCCTTCACAAATTCCATTTACCAGTCCTAGATACTGCATAAATTCTTCTTTACTAAATCTTTTCGATGTTTTAAATCTTTCAAATCCTTCGGGTGAAACGTCAACTATCTTCGCAAGACAATCTTCCTCATTATCACGTATCTGAAAAAATAATTCAACCTGCCCACCCAGAAAATCAAAGTTATTAAATGTTTTTCGTGGATGTGTCCACTGATAAGATCTACCCTCTTCTCCATCTGTACGTATTAGTTGCCCATTCATATATGCATCAATCTGATCAAATACCCAGATTACTTTGTAACCCAGTGATTGATAAAAATTATTTCGATTATTAAACTGTGTAATAGATAAGGAACTATGTTGAAACTCAACGACTGTCCGACCAATCAATATATCTGCACGATGTCTTGTTTCCCCCCAATTAAGAATTACTTCCTGATTATTTTTAGGAAATCTACTTTGCCATTCGAAATGCCATGCTGACATATCATATTCTCGTTCCCAACTATCAGTACATAAATAGGATGGTTGATGTGAAAAATGATGTTGACGTACCTCACCTTTTCTTTGTATTAAGGGTGCTCCACAAGATGGGCAGTAATAGTCACGCTTGGTGATTGTATCATCAATAAATATTCTATTGTGATTTTCATCTAATGCTATTAACATTTAGTACCTCCATAAAAAGCAAAATCTAATCGTCGTAAAATATAATTCTCATATTTATTTGTATGATTTTCATCAATTATCGTTCAATATCTATATTAAATAAGGGTAGGAGTTCCCCTATCGCTCTATCTTCTAAATAAAATCGATTTGCCGATTCTAAATCACTATCCAACATTACATAGGACAACCCAACATTATGTAAAATTAAGTTTCTACTATCAGCTTCTTCTAAAAACATTCTTTCAATACGGTCTCTCATCTGATTACTACTGGTTTTTCTATTATCAGAAAGCGCATTTTTACCCATACTTAATCCTCGTTTTGTTTTCAATTGAAGATGTAGACCTAATCTATTCTTTAGGCTATCTGCTGTCTTTCCAACATACAGAGGTATATTCCCATTTACTTGAATTTGTTGAATCCATTCATCGGTAAACTCAATTTCAACAATTCTTCCATTTGGCCCTTTAAAACTAATAACTCGATTCACCTTATTATTCATAAAATCACTTAATGTTCCCGTCCACCAAAAAATATAAACACCCCCTGAATTAGGTATTATATTTGGTTTCAATCTGTAATCACCATTAGATAGATGATCGACAATATCTAAAAGATTCTTATGTTTAAGTTCCGTAAGGCATCTCATTCCATCATTAATAGTAGCTATATCTAGTTTCAACTTGATTACCTCCCTTGTGTACAATTGTATTTCTAATCAATATTATACTAATAAACGCTTGTTAATACCATATTTTTCATGTAACATCATGTTATTTCTACATAAAAATATGTTTAGTGCTATTCAATTTTGCGTTCTATTCCATTCCATAAGCTTCACTGTACTCGTATCCATAGAGGAGTTATCTATTAATTTTTTCAGTTATATACTTTTTATCTGTCACTATTAAGGTCTTAACATTTGCCTTAATAACTCCGATTTCTTTACTTTCTTGCTTCAAACTTTTATGTTTATTATAAACGTTACTCTTTTCTTCTCCTAGCTTTGTATACTCCTCCCTTAATTCCTTCACCTTCGGTATATTCTTTCCTACCTCCACAATTTTCTCTTTAGCCGCCTTATGCAATAACAGTTCCTCCACATGTTCCTCATAAAACTCCTTATTAAACCCAGACTCCCGATACTCCAGATAAACCTCCCTAGTCTTTGCATAATTTACAATATGCTTCTGCAACTCCCTATTCTCCTTCATCTCTTTCTCAATCTCCTTAAGCCTACCAGACACCTCATGAAACTCTCGATTCACTTCCTGTACCTTCTCCTCCAACTCTTCCAAACTAGTAATATGATTCTCCTCCAGATAATTTAATGTCTTAGCCATCTGCTTTAGATTAAACACCTTCGCCCATCTCTCATATCCAGGTCCCTTACCCGCCTGTAATTTTGCCTGAATATCTACGATCAGATTAACCTTCTTCTCAACCCTAACACATTTCTTACCAGTCCTTTTAATGCTCTTTTCTCCACAAATTATGGCCCTAATATCTTCTTCACTAAACCCATCCCGTAATGATCGTAACCGAATGAATTTCTTCTGCTCTGCATCCTTAAACGAAACATACTTTCCTCGTTTCACTTCATACCCATTCAGCTCCATCCGATATAAAAACTCGTCAAAATCTTTTAGTCTACTTTTTAATACCTCTTCTATCACATACCGCAACTTCTCCGAATAACTAACTGTCTTCTTATCTCCCAACCACTTCCCATAATGCTTACTACTCTGCTTTGGATTCTCAATTATCGATAACCCATTTTCCAAACAAATAATATCCGATACTCTCCTTACTGCCTTCCCAGAACCTAAAAAATCTCTGAACTTTTTAGTACAGTTCAGAGATGTAGAATTAAATATAATATGATTATGTATGTGTGCCTTATCCACATGTGTTGCTACAATAAATGCATGATTTCCTTTTGTAAATCGCATGGCAAGTTCATATCCCACCTTATTCGCTAGCTCAGGGGTAACTTCCCCTGGCTTAAAGGATTGTCGTATTTGATAAGCAATCACGTTATTTTCCTGTTCACGGCCAGTAATATGGGTGTATTGTCGTTTGGATAGGAGGAATTCTGACTGCACTGTCTTTGGATCACACGCATAGGAACTAATGTATTTTCCCTCCGATGTCTTATCTGGATTTTTTGCATACTCCGTCCGATCCTCAATACAAGAAGCAATGGATTTCCCTTTGTTTTGATGCATTGCAATAAAACGTGTGGTTGCCACACAAATCCCTCCTATCCTATTATAATTTCTTAGATTAACCGTATCCGTTCCCTTATTCCATCAACCACTCCAATCAACCAACTTGCTACCATTGGGATACCATATGGGCTGATCAGAAAAGCTAGAAACATCATTTTAAAACCTTCGCCCGTTTCTCCAAAGAATAGCATTGTTAACAATGCGACTGTAAAGATTACAAACGATATTATCGACAACAACATCGTCCAAAAAAGACACACAAACTTACATGGTAGTAGCAATAAAGTCAATGCAAGTGACACTGGAAATAAGATGATTTTTAATATGATTCGCATAGACATCCTCCACGTTAAACTTCTTTTCTTCAACCTATCAGATCTAAATTTCGTTGTCAATGATATGAATTATATGGCTGCTAATCGTTTTATAATCTCATTGGCTGCATCCCATAGTTTATCAAAGTGCTGTTGTAAATACACTAAATCCCCTTTATATATGTTTCCTGTCTCATGTGCTTTTTTTGTTATCTGATTTAAATTGTTGCTCGTATACCGAAGTAGAGAAGTTAATTCTCGAAGATCCATTAGGTCTAATTGTATGACATACCCATCAATAGCCATCTTCCGAAGATATGCTCCCATATTCTTCGTTCCTGCTTGTTGCATACGTTCTAAAATCAGTTTTTGTTCTTTCTCTGATACCATAAAATGTAGCTGAATATCACGTTTTCGATGTACCATTACACCTCTCCTTACTCGGTAACTACGCCTCATTTCATTAAAAGTCTGGATAAAGATCTAGTGATAAAAACTCCTCCTCTGTCATAGCCTTTAATTTTACAATGGTTGTATTCGTTAACTTTCTTAATTCCACTTCATCCTCTTTTAGATACTCTTTCATTTCATTAAGGTTCTGAATTGCTTCCTTCTTTGTGTATGCTGCATAGATGCATATCAAATTTCCTTCTTCAAAGGTGAATTGGCTCATTTTCTTTCCTCCCAGCGATGAGTTCGATCGACTTCTTGGGTGTTTGCACATTAACAGAGGGTTGTAGTTTTTCACGAATTGATTTCTTCTTTTCCTTTTGTTCTATGTCATCCTTTTTCATTTGCTCCTGCATCAGAAGAGTTTGACTTTGCTCTATACTAACTTCCATTACCGTCATTGTTGGTAAGTTATTAATGATTCCATTCAGATTGTTATCGTTTTGCTCTACACTATCTTCCAAATTAAAAAGCGGATTAATCTTTGCATGGAATCCTAAAAGTTTCTGAAAACCAATGCTATCTACGTAATAATACGATACAACTTTATGCTCTTGTAAAGCAATGATATCACTTACTGATAAACAATGTCCTGTAAACTCTTTTGGGGGATTGAAATTAAATTGTTGGTAAATGGCATGTAGTCGCTCATTCGTTGTTGCCTCATCATGAAAGATTCCTTCATATACTTCATGATAATTCATCTCATCTACTTGCAGCCCCATCTCTTCTAATCGTTCCAAAGACTCAAATCGATAGTTTCGTAAATTCTCTTCTCGATTTAACTGTAAGATCCGATAAGAATCTGCCCTACTAATTATCTCATTCGCTGTTTCCATATCTTCTAATAGTTTATAATTCACTTCTTCCATTCGTTCTGGAGACAGTTCATGGAATGCTAGTATTTCCTCTCTAGCTTCAAGAATCGTAAGAGATGGATCATCTAATTGGCCACCATCTAGTTCATGTTTGCTTTCCTTTTCAAAAAATGTATAATCATATCCATCATCTGATTGTTGAATTTGCAAATAGATAATGTCATCTAGAACATATAATGCCTCCCTTTGATCCATCATTTCCTTTTGCATTTCAACTAAATAGGTATCCACCTCGGTAATAAGCTGATTCGCTGTTTGATTAATTAGTTCTAACGATGCTTTCAATTCTAGCAGTTCCTTATCCTTACTCCATGAAGCAATATAACCAAAACTATTTTCATTAGTTTCAATGCCATAGTAGGCACATACGGTATAAGAAACACTTTCCGCTTCTACTTCCTTGGTTCGTTGATTCTTTATTAACACTTTTATTTGCTCATGGTCCAACGTCTGAGCTGGTTCCAAATTTTTATTATGCAATAGGGAGTGTGCAATCTCATGAATCGTAGCAGAGATTGTTTGAACCTCACTCATCCCACTTCGAATTGCAATTCTTTGTTCAAGCGGACTAAAGTAACCATCCGTACTAGCTTTCATTTCTTCAAATGCAATGGGAACTGGAGATGTTCTCCTTAATGCCTCTATTAATTTGGGATAATTATAGACATTCCCCTCTAAGCTAGACACTAACTCAGGCAGAGGTTTTCCTTCTGTTTGACTAACATCAAAAACGGTCACTGGTTTAAACATCGGGATTTTTAATTCTACTTCTTCGGTCAAAACTTTTCCTGTGATATCTTTTATTGGCATTCTTGTTACTGGATCTAGTTTTTCTATATCCTTCTTCGTCTTGTAAGGCGTAGGTGCGATAATCTTGATTCCTTTCTCTCCTTTTCTAACATGCCGTTCAAACTCTTCTTGCCATCTCTGAAATCCAGCAACAAGCGTTGCATTGGGATTTTGTAAGAAAATCAGGATAGTATTATTCAGCGAATACCTTGGAAACCTTGACATGGTTCTTAGATACTGTTTGTATTTTTCACTTTCAAATAACTCCTGGATTCCTTTTTCTATTCCATCGGTGATTGCTTTTAAATGTTCCTTTTGTGACTGTCTCCTCTCTTCCAACTTCATTCACCTCTTTTTCATGAGTCATGAATCTCTTACCTCTAGGTTCATTGACTAAAAATGTTATTACTTTCTTTTCTTATTTTTTATTCCTGTTCACAATCCTCTAATTGCATACCAAATGTTACTTCACATTAATATTATTCTGATTGAATGCTAATACTTTCTTCTTAGCTATTAACAACCAATCCTAAGGTTTGAGTCATAACACGACCAATGTTTAATGTTAACGATGGCAAAGGGGAAATAGTTGCATTGATTCCTGCCAAGCATAAGCTTTGCCCTACATAACGCAGATAAGTGCAGACCAACATAGTCTGCACCCTCTCTTAATGAAGTAACACCTTAATGATTTGTAACTCTTCCTTGAGATTACTTCCGACTGTGAACCTCCATTTAAAAGGTCCAATCAGAAGGTCCTCATATTTCATTTTACGTATCTTTCGTTATAGACCTCTGCATTTTCTAATTAAACCAAATGCCCATAACACCAACTTACCAAGTAACCATTTACATATAAATAACCTTTCGGTTAGTTGCCCCAAATACCTCTGCAATTGATTTTCTCTGCAATAATTAAGCGTATACACCTCACCATCTTACCGTTCCAAACTCGCCTTTAACTTCTCTTGCTTCGGCATCGATATCACCTTCTTTTGCTCCTCCTTTGCCCTCTGCAATGTTTCTTTCACCGATGGCTTCAGCTCCTTTTGTTTTTCCTCTGCCTTAAGAAATGCCATTAACTCCTTGGTATCCTTGTCATAATGATATACATTATTTGTTAAGACTTCATTTGGTTGCACCTGTGTTTCATTAATTTCCTTTACCATGGCTGCTAACTCCTGCTGCGACATCGTCCCATTGTCTGGCACAATCAGAACCTCATGAATCGATGACGGCAGCACAAAATAATCACATGCCAACGTTTCTGCTATCTTTTCCTGCAAATTTGGGTAGAACAACGAGGCTGCCCCATTGATTCCCATAGAATTAGACAGCACATACATAGTATCCTCTGGAAGTTCACGCCCAAGCTCACCTACTTCTTGTGCATTCCCATACATGATTTCTCCCACAACTTCCGACATGCTCTTTAACATGGGCGGATACATTCGCAGTGTATTATCCAGTGCAAGTGATTTTAATTCCACCTCATCTAGTCCCATTTGTTTCATCAAGGAATCCGTAATTCGAATGCTTCCAAATCCATCTTCATTCTGAGTGGCAATAAGATGGTAGGTCATGGCCATATCCCCTACTTGCTCATGTGGCATGGTTTCTAAAAGTTCCTTATTTGCCTCATAACCACACACACGAAACGTAATTAATTCCTTCCCTTTCTCCGAAAACAATTTCTCTTCCACATCTATATTTCCCAGTTCCTTGGATTGCTCCATCGCATCCACATAGATTTCCGCAACTTTTGATAACATACCGTTTAAGTCACCGTTTTCTTGATACTCTGTATACACATCATTTAAATAGATGTTTGGGGAGATTGTATGCATTTCTTCATGAATTGTTAACCCATCTAATACAATGCCATTATTTTTCACTATTGGATGAACATCCACCTCTGCTGTTTCATACTTCTCTGGTAATTTGGATTTTATATTCTCTTTGATATAATCTTTAAATTCCTCATAATTTAATTCCATGGAACATCTCTCCTCTCTTATTCATCCTCTTCTTCTACTACCACATCTAGTTCATCTTCCTCGTCCATTTCATCACTTTCTATTTCTTCTTCCTCGTCCGCAAACTCATAATCATCTAGGGAATTCGGTGCCTTTGCCCTCTTTTTCCTTGATCTATATTTAAGATAAGCAAATACACCTCCACCTACTAGTAAAAGTAAGCATAGAATCACCACATAGATAGCAGAGGATTCCTTTGTTTCTACCATCGTTTGTGACTCTGTCATCACTGGTTCCGTCGATGGGGTTACTGTTTGGGCCGCCTCTTTTCCTACGCAGTTATTAATATCTTGGGAACATAATGAACACTCTGCCTTTACCGCTCCTAGTTCGCATTTCTCAGTACAAGAGCATACAATGGGTGTACTTTCCATATCCTCTTTCAGAAGATCTTGCAAGTCCCGTTCATCCACTAAATTTAGAAAATATGTTTGATACTGCTCTTCGTTCTCATCCAATGGCTTATCGTAATCAATAACGATATAAAAGACGTTTCCATTTCTCGTTTGAATGGTAATAAACTGTTTATTCGTTGCTGCATCGTATAGCAAATCTCTAGTGATACTATTTCCGTCTTGTGAAAATGGGGTACCTTCTGTGCTTTCTATCATCGGTTGCGGTGTCTCCTGGATAACTGGTTCTTCTGTTGGTTCTATGGTTGGTTCTACAGTCACTTGTGGCTCTTGTATAGTTTTGATTTCTATTTCTTTCTCACCACCACCTGCATATACGATACTGGTACCCATCATGACACAAAAAAAGACTGCCAATAAGCAGCCGATCCATTTACACTTCCTCATGTTGAATTTCCTCCTTCTTCTCTTGCATTAGCATCACCGGATTATGTTTCATTTCCTGAAATAACTCTGCAAGCTGTTTGATCGTTAATTTTTGTTCTTTTACAAGACCAATAATTTCTAGGTTCTCAAGTTCTTTCACCTGATCCGTTATCTCCTTATTTCTTTCTTGTAAACGGGTGATTTTTGTGTTATTTTTCTCAAATTCTAATTTCAATCGTTCCATCTTTGCATTCATGTTATTGTCTCCTTTTTCTTAATTTCCTGGCAATCGTCCAAAACAATAAAAATACTCCTGCCAATACGTCGTATTAATACTTGCATAGGAGATGGGATCTCCGCAGTGAATCATCATCCCACCACCTACATAAATCCCTACATGGGAAGCCCCTGGTGTTTTATAGGTTGCTTTAAAGAAAATCAAATCTCCTGGTTTCACGTTACTCATTGCTACTGGTGTACAGATATCTAACAATCCTTGCGCGGTGCGTCTTCCCACATTCCATCCACTATGATTAATAACCCAAGATACAAATCCAGAGCAATCAAAGGAGGTACTTGGGCTAGCACCACCCCAAACATAAGGAAATCCTAGATACTTTTCTGCCTCACGAATCATTGCTGCAAAGGTGGCGTCATCTAAAGCATCCGATGGAATCTCATAATCGGTATACTCTCCTGGTACCACTGCGTTTGGATAGTCTTCCGTAGGAAATAAATCTGGTCTATTCCCTAATGTTTTCATATATACAGCAAAAAAACTAAGTTGCTCCTCATTCATAATCTCAACTGGTAGATGAGACAAATCTCGATTTTCTAGTGTTATCGTACAAATCTTGTAATCATAGCACACTTGAAAGGTTTCTGTCTGCATGATACCCATTTCATCCACCCAAGTTATAGTCTCTTCTCGATACCTTACTTCTATAGTGACTTCCTCCATCAAAATATATTGTAAATTAAATAATAGTTCTAACGTATCTTGTACGTCCGCTATAATAAATTCTTGATGTAGTACAGTTAATATCGAAATTAAAACATATGGATTATGAGAAATCGTATCCAGTTCATAATGATATTCATCATATCCTTGGTGCTCTTCTTCATAGTAATCCAATTCAGATTGTATGTTCGCCTCCATCTGTGCATAGGCTGATTCGGCCGCTAACATATCTGCATCTTTCGAGGGATACGTGGTAGTTGCAATGTAGGAACTTCCACCTTGAAACAGCATCATAACGGAGGAAAAAAAACTGAGTAACACCATTATAATTACAATGATAATGCCCATCACAAGAATCACTTTTGAATTCGCTGCTACAAAGGTCGTTACTTTACTTACTATTCTTGCGGTTGCCTTTACCACTGTTTTCGTTGCCTTTGTGGCTTGCGAAGATTCCTTTCTCATCCATTCTGACCGCATCCTTACATATTGTTTCTTTAAGGCTTGTTTCTGCTGATATCTTGACATTGGATTCGTATGAAGGGTAGGATTCTCTCTTCGGTACTTTTGATATAAGGCATTTACATTAGCTTTTTCAAGTTTCTTCTCCGCTACCCTTGCTCTTTTATAGGGTCGTAACTTTCTGCTTCGATTGGCTGAACTTACAATGCGTACACTACGCTCCCCCACTTCTTCTAGTTTATGTGCACTTTCTACTCCCACATTGTCTTCTTCCGTTTCTCGTATCTGACGATGGATATTGGCATGTAACGCACCAACTGGTACCTTTTTCACTGCATGCTCTAATTTGCTAGGCAGCTTATTCTTCTCTACCTCCTCAAAATGCAAACGCACCACTTGTTTTCCTGTTTTGGAATCCGTGGTGCGCTCTTTTTTCACTATCTTCTTTTTTGTAATTTTCTTTTGTGCTTTTTCTGCCTTGTCTGCCGCTATATCAGCTTTATAAATTGCCTTCTTTAAATGTGGATCTGCTCTTTCTTCCTTTGTAAAACGAAGTCTTAGATTTTTCTGCAACTTCCTCACCTCCAATTCTATGCTAGCCTATTCATTTGCTACCTCGCTTGGTTTGGTCGTCATCACACGGTATAACTCCGTATCTTTCGGAAACTGGTCTGTAAATGGTAAAATCACATTTCCATAGAATAGCAATCCTTCCCCTTCTCCAGAATGAGTCACATAGGATAATTGATGTGGGGAAATATTTAATTGTTTTGCTAAGATTTGACGATCCCCACCCGCTTGATTAAGCATATACACGAAATCCGAGTTTTCGAAAATATTCTCAACCTCTCGGCTAGAAAGAAGATCCTTTACATTTTGTGTAATACCCGTTGGAATCCCACCCCATTTACGGAATCTCTTCCAGATTTCTACCGTATAGGCTGCCGTCTGTTCATCTTTTAGAAGTAAATGCATTTCATCCATGTAATAACGAGTTGCCTTTCCTATGGAACGATTCTGCGTTACACGGCCCCATACCTGATCTTGCACAATTAACATTCCAAGTTTCTTTAATTGCTTTCCTAGTTCTTTGATATCGTAACATACAATTCGATTATTGATATCCACATTCGTCCGATGATTAAATACATTCAAGGAACCTTTTACATAAATTTCAAGTGCCGTTGCAATATGCTTTGCTTCCTTTTCTTCCTGCTGTAATAAAGCCTGATACAAATCTTCTAGTATTGGGATATGTTCTGGCACTGGTTCATTTAAAAAAGGTTGATAAATCTCTCTTACACAACGGTCAACAACCGTCTTTTCAATAGGCTGTAGACCTTCTCTTCCTCCTACAATAAGTTCACATAAGGATAAGATAAGGTCAGATTTTAAAGATAAGGGATTCTCATCATCGGAATAATTTAAGTTAATGTCCATAGGATTGATGTAATCCTCACTGACTTGGGAAATTCGAATCACCTGCCCTCCCAATCGTTTTACTAGTGGATAATACTCTCCTTCTGGATCACAGATGGCAATATCATCGGTGGTAAGTAAAAAAGCATTTGTCATTTCTCTTTTTGCACTAAAGGACTTACCAGAACCAGGCGTTCCAAGAATCAAACCATTGGGGTTTTTTAATTTCTTTCGATCTACCATAATCAAGTTATTCGATAGCGCATTTAATCCATAATAGAGTGCTTCCTTACCTGTTTGGTATAGTTCTTGCGTGGTAAATGGAATAAAGATGGCGGTGCTAGATGTAGTTAGACTACGTTTGATTTCTATTTGATTCAGACCCAGTGGCAGGCTACTCATTAAGCCTTCTTCCTGTTGGTAGTCCAGTCGAACTAACGCACAGTTGTACTTTTGAGCAATGCTCGATGTCTGAAATAAATTGTTCTCTAACTCTTGTTTGTCATCAGCGGTATTAACGATTAAAAAGGTCACTAAAAACATTCTCTCATTTCTACTCTGTAGATCTTGTAACAGTTTCTTTGCTTCTCCTCCATAGGTGGCAAGGTCCGATGGAATGATATCCATATCATATCCAGCACGAACGGCTTTCTTCTGTTCTTCAATTTTCATTCGATCAAGGTCAGTAATCTTTCGTTTAATCGTTTTGATAGCAGCTACTTGGTCAACCGATTGAATGTGAAGATTTAAAATCAAGCTACTTTCCATATCTAGAAAATCTGCAAGCATACGATCATTGATTTCCGG
Source organism: Bacillota bacterium (assembly GCA_023387295.1). Lineage (GTDB taxonomy): Bacteria > Bacillota > Bacilli > Bacillales > Cytobacillaceae > Cytobacillus. The sequence goes on from JAEWIG010000054.1 coordinate 31,816, forward strand.
TGCTAATATGGAAACAAAGGAGGCTGCTCCAAGTTTTCCTCCCATCTGAAAGGTCGTTCCACTTCTAAATTCAAAGGAAGATGGAGCAATAAAATCCTTGGTCGATAATCCACTAGGCACAAGCCAATCCCAGGAGAATTGAAAATTCTCTATTTGATCCATATGAAAGATACGATGCATCAGGTGTAATCGTTCTTTCCCATTTAGTGGATAAGCTAAAACACCTAGTCGTTTTAAATGATTTAAGATATCATTTTCGATTCGTTCCAGTCTTGCTTTTGCAACTTTAATGCCGTCGGCATCTATTCCAAAGGTAATGTATTTGGTTTTGGTAAGGCCGTTGTTTCCTTTGGCAAGTTGATTTTGTAGCATGTTCGCATACTCTAAGCGAATCTCATTAAACGCATCGTCTTGTAATGGAATAGAGATACTTTGCTCAAAGCTTTCTAGACCAGTTGCAAGGTTAAAAAAAGACAGCTGAATGTAAACCCCGCTGTCAAAGTAATTCAAGAAATCACTCCAACTTTCAAAGATTGCTGTCTTATCTTCATTCTGTGAAAGTTGGTAATTGATATCATGAAATTGTATTGTTTTAGTGTACCTGGTGCTAGTGACACGACAGATACCATCGGTCCACATTCTCTCATAGGGAATACTATCTTGTGCCGACTTTTCTTTCGTTCTCTTACTTGGATTTGCTCGTTCCATAGCTAGGGCAATTTGATTTCGTTCTGCTCTGGTTAACTTCCTTTTTTGTGGAACTGATTCTTTACTTTTTGTTGACAATGCTTTTTACCTCCTTGTCAAGTTGATATTGTCGTTCTACAACTGAATAGAAGTTGTTAGTACGATATGGTCGTTTCTTTGGACGAAGAAAACGTACTCGGATGTACTGCTTTGCTAGTACTTCTAGTGGTTGGCCGTTCTTTTCATATACGGCTAATAAAAATAGTGGTAAGACTAGCAAGATCATTACAAGTGATGCTGCACTGACTCCAATGGAGTCCCGTAATAAAAAATACTCTGGTATTCCAACCAGTGCAGCGAGGGTGAAACAGATTAACTGTCTCTTTGTTAAATTGAACATTACTTTGTTTTTTATACGGGATAGGTCTTTGGGGACTTCTACGTAGGCCATAGGTGGACCTCCTTTCTTGGATTAACTATAGTTGTAGTTTTTGTAATCTTATCGTTCCATTGTATCCCTATTCCTTCTGCTATCTTTATTTTCATATCTTCCAATCTTTTCATCCTTTTCCGCAACTACAGAATGTTCAAACTCAATCGCATGATAATCCACCTTATACGAAGCCATCGGATTTGTCATAATCCCTTTTTCCTTAAAGCTAAAATACTTCCCATTATCTCCACTCACAATGATATGATCCAATAATGGTATTCCAATCAAATTACAAACCTGAATCATCCGATCTGTCAACATAGTATCTTCTCTCGAAGGTTCCAAGGTTCCAGAGGGATGATTATGCATTAAAATTATATTAGCGGCATTGGATAATATACTAGTCTTCAACATTTCCCTAGGATGTGCGATTGTCTGATTAATGGCACCAATACTAACAATGCTGCAATTGATTGGTGTACTATCTGATTTTAAATTAATCACACACACAACTTCTCGATCCATTTCACAAAGCAAATCCCCCATTACATCAACAGCAGCCTCGGGACTTACAATACGATGATCCGAATACACCGGAGCATCCTTTACTAGCCGTACCGAAACCATATTAAGCTTGAATTCATTCTTTTTGGGCATCTTCAATTTCCCCCTCTCCAAACTCAACACAAATAATAAAATCATTTTCACTTTCATTCACTAATCGAACCAATTCTTCTTTACTTAACTGTATCTCCATGGTACTTGGTCCTTTCTTCAATACGTTAACCTCCTCTTTTCCTAATGTGCACTAAATATTGACTTTGCCAGACTCCCCGTCTTAAACAACGTAAAACAAAGCAAGACTGTATACCCAACACAAGTCCAAATTGCCCCACTAATATCCTCTGCCGTTGGAATCGTATGAATCAATACCGCATAAATGGCCACACATACAATAATCAAGAATGCCTGAAACCCAAGTGCCAACAACGACCTCAAATAATTCTGCCCCATTCCTCCAAACTCTTTTCCAAGCATGGTGGCCATTGGAATTGGGGCCACCGATGTTACCATATAAATCTCAATCATTCTTCCATAAATAATAATAAAAATAGCGATATTTAAAATCCACATGGTAATCCCGATAAATGCACTTTGAAACCACAGGCCTAACAGCGGGCCTACATCCATCGCCTGAAGTCTCGTTTCCAAGTCTGGTAATATATCAGTCATGTTAATACTCGTATCTTCAATAATCAATCCAGAAGCTTGCGAAACAACACCATTCGCCACATCAAATACTCCCATGACTATGTTCCATGTATTCGTTACAATCAAGATGGCACATGCTGTTTTAAATATCCATTTGAAAAACATCCAAGTATCCACATCATGAAGATTATTTCGATCCACCAACATCTGAATCAAATCCAATGTCATAACAAATGCAAGGATCAAGCCTGCAATCGGGATAATTACTGTCTCCGCTAGATTTTGTATCATTGTAAATATATTTACATTCCATGCTTGTGGTGTTAATCCCACCTGCCCTGAAATATCCGCTACCTTTTCATTTACAAAGTCAAATAATCCAGATAGATTGCTAATAATACCACTAACTAGAATTTCTTTCATCCATTCCGTAATGTTATCCCAGATGAATCCCATTTATAGCCCTCCTTCCAAACTTCCTCCCCACACGGAGAGGAAGTCGGATATCTTTCTTCTGGAATTAACTAAATAATCCGGTTAATAATGGGATTAACATAGCTCCTACTAATGCAACACCACCACCTGCCATCAATTGTTTCATTCCTTGTGATTTTGCACCAGGGTTATCATTACCGTAACCTTCTAACAAGTTGATTACACCCCACACACCAAGACCTGCACCAAGTGCAATTACTAAAGTTTGCAATACTCCTACTGCTGAGTTAAAAAATGCCATACTAAATTCCTCCTATTTTTTGATTTTTCACATAGAAAAAGCCACCATATAAGGTGACTACTCTGCTCCAATTTCCTTCTTTATAACTCTACATCTGTTATGCTCATCTCATACACTTCATACTCTTCCTCTTCATTAAGCTTCAATCTTTTAGATAAATACTTCTCGATATCAAATGCATTTCGTTCATCTGCATCCTTAAGATATTGATACCTTGGGTGCTTTGTAATATCGTATTTGTCGGATAAAAAAGGCCTTACCCCTCGAAGCTGTAGAATGCATTTTCCACCATCCAATACCGCCAGTTCATCCACACTCATGAGTTCTTTCCCTAACTTCTGAAAGTTCTGTCCATGAGACTCTTGCGTTCCTTTCGTAATACTGGTGTTATACATATCAATAGTCTCTTTCCCAAGTGCAGCACTTAATTCTTTTAATGTCGTTGGCTCCGAACCACCAAGAAAAATACGACTATCCATATTTCCAATAATCGTATCACAGTGATCCTTATAAAGTGCCTTTAACTGACTCTGTGCTTGTAGTAGCAAACAACAAGAAATCTCACGACTTCGAATCGTTGCCACCAATTTCTCAAGCTTTGGTATCTGACCAATGTTTGCTGCCTCATCAATCAAACACCTTACATGTACCGGTAATCTACCACCATACACATCATCTGCCTTCTCACACAAAAGGTTAAATAACTGCGTATAACACATGGATACCAAAAAGTTAAAGGTATCATCTGTATCGGAGATAATAATAAACAATGCTGTCTTTTGATCTCCTAACGTATCTAGTTCTAACTCATCATAAGCTGTCACCTCCCGTAATTCCTCTATATCAAATGGAGCAAGTCTAGCCCCACAGGATATCAAAATCGACTTTGCAGTTTTCCCCGCTGCTAACTTGTATTTCTTATACTGCCTTACTGCAAAATGATTTGGATTCTTAAATTCTAGTTCCTCAAACATATAATCCACTGGATTCTTAAATTCCTCATCATCCTCCCTCACTTCCATGGCATTGATAAATTCAAGAAGTGTAGTAAAATTCTGTTCCTCCTCCGGTGCTTCATAATGGATATATCCAATCAAAGCCGTATATAGTAGTGTTTCTGCTTTGGTCCAAAATTCGTCTCCTGCCTTCCCATCCCCCTTGGTATTTGCTATCAAGGTCGTAACCATTTTTAGAATATCCTTTTCCGAATGAATATAGGCAAACGGATTATACTTCATAGATTTCTTGAAGTTAATAGTATTGAAAATCTTGATTTTATATCCTTCCCTTAAAAGCATATTCCCACATTCCACGGCCACCGTTCCTTTGGGGTCTGTGACTACATAAGAACTATGACACTGCATCAAATTTGGTTTCAGCCAAAACCTTGTCTTACCTGATCCAGAGCCACCAACCACTAATACATTCTTATTTCTAGCATACTTGGGTTGCTTGGGTCTGCTGGCCATGGTAAGACTTTCTGTCTTCGTTAGAATCACATTATTATCTGGCGTCTCATCCAAAAAAGGCTTAATATCTACTGCATTTCCCCATCGTGCAGATCCGTATTCAGTATCTTTACGATACTTTTTTCTGTTCTTCCCCCGAATCCATACTACCAATCGTAACAAAACTCCACACATAATTCCAAAGAGTAAATCCTCACTTACAAAGCTAGGAAATGGATTGTCAAATGCCCTACTAACCCCTTCTCCCAAATGAAATATCTTTGTTATAAAGTCCACTCCTTCTGCTAATCGATACGCCTGCATCAGTTTCGTTGCATAAAGTCCAAGGATTAGGTATGGAAGATTCTGAATACATTTCTTTTTCATTCTGTCATTCATTAACGTTCCAACTCCTTTTTTCTGGTTCGATTGGCTACCGTATTTTTCACAATTTCTTTAAAATACTCTAACTTCTTAAGTACCGACTCTTTATTCTCTTTCTTTAAATTCTTTGCTGTAAACTCTTTAAATGCCGCTGTCAGTGCATCCGCATCCCTTGCCTTAAAAAATACCAAATACTTTGGTGGAGTTATACTTTTATCCTTCTTTACTGCAAAATCCACTCCATATTTTCTTGCTACCTTTTCAAATGACTTGATATTTTTCTTTGTTACTTCAATATTAGCAACGCCTTGATTCTGTCCTAATAATTGCTTAACCGTTTGCTTCCCATGTAAAATCTGTGGTAGATCTTTTGTTTCTTGTCGCTTTTTCATTTCAGCTAAAGCTTTAAGAATGGCATCCTTTAGAACTCTCGTTGTTAATTTGGTTGAATTGATGGCTAGCATAACAGTTCGGTCCTCGACTTCTTCTTGCATGTAAAAACCTCCTTTCGTAGTTGATGTTTGGGTAAAGAAAAACCGCTATCCCATTTTGAGGATAACGGCTTTTTTAATTTTTTTATTTTAATTTATTACTTGCACAAAATAAAATTAATATAATGTGCTCAATGATTATTTTGGTGATTCGATGGATTTGCTTATATAACGCAACGGCAACTGGAAGTTGAGCTCTAAAGATAAAGCTCCTATACAAACTGTAATATTCTAATCTTTGAACCTTCCTTCTATAAGACTAATTGCTTCCTTAACAAACTCTTTTAATGCTGATAACTTATCATCATTATATCCATAGTATTCATCAACATTATACGGCGACTTTAAACTATACATAGCCTTTATCTTATATTTTTCCATATTTTCTTCTAACCATTTTTTGTTTGCCTCACGATTATAGATTGAAGATGTTTCATCATTAAGATTTTGCAAGTACAATGACGGGTAATCTTTATTTAGATCCCAACTCCCCTTACCTTTAATTTCTTTACTTCCATTGAAATAATGCGGCACTGGCATGAAATTAGAAAAAGAATACATTAAATCAAAGTATTTATCAAATAAGTTTCGTAAATCTTCATATCCTTTAAAAATATCATCTAAATATAAATATATTAATTCATTTAAATCATTTCTGTACTTCCCATTTCTAAGCGGTTGATAACAGTTGTCTTTACGTGCAAGTATTAGCAACTTTGCCACACAAAAGTCTCTAAATGGTATAAAAGCATTAAAAATTGTATCTGCACTAACTGGAATTGGAACGTTATAACATAGTCGATATGCTTCTTTTACTAAATCAGATGAATCTATTTGCTTACAAGGAAGAATTCTATATAGTAAGGCAGCCTCAATTCCACTTTTTCCTTTCAATCCTGGATTAATGATTGGTATAAGATTCTTTAATTTATTTTCTATTGCACAATTGTTCATTAATTTCACTCCTAACGACTAAAATAAATCTCTACAAATTCAAATTCGTCTTTCTTATGTATATTAAACACTCAATGCAACCTATTTTCTATTTTTGTACCAGTTAGTTTTTTTGGCCTGAAGTAATTATAAACTGTTTTATCATCATTTTTAACATAGCTGTATAAAAATATACCTATCCATCAGATATACCTCCACCCAAAAAGCTCCCACTTACTCATCTAATCCCTGCCCTCTTATCCGCAAAATGCCATCTAGAGTAGTTGCTGTTATCCGTAACCGCTCTGCAATGGCAATATCATTTTTCATCTCTTGATTTAAGTTGTCTCCGCACACTACCAAAACCCTAGATCTTCGCAATAATTCTCTTGCCATATCAAGACTGTCTTTATGCTCCTTCGGTACTCTATCGTTTAGAAACAATGGCAATATTAGAACAGGACAAATCGGTATAAATCCTGCATCATAAATATCCCTACAATATTCTGCCGCTTTTTCTGTATTCTCAAATTCATTGTCACCCCACGGTGCTGTAATATATGCTAATGATCGCTTCATTTCACTTTACTCCTATCTTTCATTTTTCAAAATTTTTGTTCCTACGATTTTCCCTTCTCCCACTTCCATCGGACATACAATGATATTTCCACCCAATTCAAAGAATTCCTCTGGCTTTTCAAATATCGCTTTATACTTCTCCATCAATTCATCCGAAAGGCTTTCAATATCTTCCTCCCCATCTCCACAAATGAGAAAGTTCCCTGCCATAATATCTTTGATTCCACCATCTACACCACGGATAGCTCGGTTAAATGGTAGCCCCTTTAACTTTCCTTCTTCATCGCAAAGAATAACCACTGGATCATTATAATAATATGCCAGTTCAATATGCCCACCGATAACTTCTTGTAAATCTTCTAGATCACCACCAATGGTTATCTTTTTCGGCTCCTTTCCTGGTTCTACAAGTAATACCTGCAACTGATTTTCTTCTAGTCGCTCATCTTCTACATCAAACTTTGCTCCTGTGAAATCATCTGCTCCTAATATGTACTTCTCATCTTCCCATTGCTCCTGAACTAATCGTTTTGCTTCCTCCTTATTCTCTGCTTTGATAGTAACCATCTTTTCCAACGTTTCTGAGATCGTAACTTGAAACTCTTTCATTACCTCATATCCTCCTTTACTTAAAACCGAACATTTTTACTCCGATTAACTATTTTCTCTAACCTAAACCATCCCTATGGTGATATGTCTAAATTCCATATCTGTCATGGTTCACTAGCATCGTATAATGATTTCCAATCGATGATGGAGCATTAAATAATGCCGCCATAATGTAAGCCTTTGTATTCCATACTCTCGTTTTATTTTCTTTGATCCCTTCTAACACCTTTTCAATATGTGAAGAATCCAATTGTTTAAAACGCTCCTGTACAAATGCAACTGGATACTCTAAGTCTCGACCAATCTTTATAATGCTACCTTTACTCACTGCAACTTCCATCATGATTTCAACAAATTCATCTACCTGACTTTTGTTATAAATGGATACAATATGTTCATAATCAATCTGCTGTTTCATTTGCTCTCTCAGTGTGTGTATTTCCTTCCTTCCGTCTTCTTTATTATCCGAAGGAAGGAAGGAATGATTATTTAATTCATAAATATTTAATTGATTTGTATTTTGTATATTAGTATTTAATTGTGCGGTATTTTCCATATCCGAACTATCCATATACGGGTTTTCCGTATGTGGTAAAACCGTATCTGGTTGAACCATTCTTGGCTTTTCATAAATAACATACTCCGTATCGCTTATACGTCCATCACTACCCCGAATTCGATTCCGAATAATATAGCCACAATTCTCTAATTCCTTAAGCCCGCTGCCAATGCTATCGACTCCCTCTTTACAAATCGATGCCAATCCCCTTGTGGTGTAATTCCAATCATTCGGAAGAGACAACATCATCGATAACAAGCCTTTGGACTTCAATGATAAGTTCGTATCCTTTAAATGATAATTACTCATTACCGTATAATCTTTTGTCCTCTCAACTCGGTATACAGCCAACCATTGCCACCTCCCTATCTTGATTTTGACACAAAAATAGCACAGCTACTTGACTCTATGAGTTTTGACCGTGCTATTAACGTTCGATATTTTGTTGTCGTTTCTTTTGCCATTGATCCAGTAATTTGATAATGGTTTCCTCCATCTTCTGTGGTGTATAATTCCCAGGAAAATACTTTCGTAAAGTATCGTTACTTATCGTAACTTTGATTTGTTCACTTTTCTTTTCCTCTGACATAATCGCTCGCACCACATCGATGGAGAGAGTACCTTCTTGACTAAACTTCTTAAGTCGTTGTGCCTGAGAGAGTGATGGCGTTGCTTGCTCACTGTCCATGGCATCTAGAAGTTGTTCTTGTTCGTCTTTTTTTAAGAAGGATAGTTCGTAAGCTGGATTGAAGGCTATCTTCTTGGTGTCTACCATATCAAGGAGGTCATGGATGAGTTCGGTTAGTCTTATGAAACGTTGTACTTGATTCCTGCTTGAACCAGATTGTTCCGCAACTATCTCATCTGCACGTAACAACTTCGTCCCAACTTGGGACGAAGTCAAATCATTTCTAATCCCTTGATGTTTTAATGCATCAACCTTCATTTTAAAAGCAAATGCCCTCTCACTAGGCAACAAATTCTCTCTCTGCAAATTCGAATCCACCATAATTATGGTAGCTGCGTCATCATCCAAATCCCGTACAATCACAGGCATTGTCTCTAACCCTGCTAATTCACTTGCCCGATGTCTACGATGACCTGCAATTAATTCATATCCTCCTTCTTCTCTTGGCCTTGCGATTGCAGGGACCAACACGCCATACTGCTTAACACTTTCTGCTGTATCAAGCATAGATTCATCATCAATCACTTTAAATGGATGTTCCCTAAACGGAAATAACTCTGTCAAAGATATCTCCATCACCTTTTCTCGTGTAGCATCGATTCTATTTTCCTCGGTTGTAAATAAGTCATCTACAGTATTCAACTTTATGTTTTTGACAGAGCTTTTCACCTTGTAACACCTCCTTCGTTAGATTTCTATATGCATCTGCCACCTTTCCTTTAGGATCATGAGCAAAGATACTTTTCCCAACTGCACTAATTTCAGCTGCTCTTACGGAATGTGGGATATCCGTTTGAAATAATTTAATTGTATTCCCATAAGTTTCTCTAAGAAGTGTACTAATATCCTTTGCAAAATTAGTCCTATTATCCATCATTGTAATTAGTATACCCTCAATCTTTAGATTCGGATTGATTTGCTTTCTTACTTTACTGATTGTCTGTAGCAACTGTTCTAATCCTTTAGCGGACAAGTACTGTGCTTGTACCGGTATTAATATACTATCCGATGCAGCTAACGCATTTACAGTTAACATTCCAAGAGATGGCATACAATCTAATAAAATATAATCATACTGACTTCGAACGGTATCAATGTACTGCTTTAAAATTGTTTCCCTACTCATTGTATTTATTAGCGATATCTCTGTTCCAGATAGTTCAATGTTAGCCGGTAGTAAGTCAATCCCTTCTTCAAGAGATAAAACACCTTCTCTTCTACCTACTGACATATCAACTATTATCTTACCCATAATTGAAGAAAGCGTTGTTTGTAATGTATCTGGCTGTACAAATCCTAAACTAATCGATAAACTACCTTGTGGATCTGTGTCAACTAATAAAACTTTCTTCCCTTCCTTAGCTAGTCCAATACCAAGATTGGCACAAGTGGTTGTTTTGCCTACACCACCTTTTTGATTGGCAATGGCGATTACTTTTGCATTCAATTTACTCCCTCCTCTTTTCATAAAAAAAGAAGCTAACCAATGGCTAACTTCAATCTTTTGCTCTAACAAATTATTACTACTTATAGTATTACATCTGTTTTTCATTTTCCAAAAAGTGTAACATAGCTTTTTTATTTTGCTTGGTGAACTCACGTAGATTTTCATCACTAGTTAACTCTATAATTTTATTATAGTATTCTATTGTTAGTTCATATTCTTCATTACGGCTATGGGCATCAATTATTATCGAATACAACTCACATATCGTTTCTGTTGCATCTTCATAAAACTTCATTAACTTTTTTGCTGTTTCGATTGCTTTATCATTTTCATTAACAGCTGCATACTGATATACTATTGCTTCCAATATATCTTGTACATCACCTTCTCGTTTTAAAAGTTCCTCAAACACTTTTATTGATTCATCAAAACAGTTTAATTCTCTTAATATAATTCCTCTAGAATACATAAAATCATTACAATTTTTTTTCTTAATAGCAGTATTAATTAAACACAGTGCTTGATAAACTTCCTCTTCCGATATACTATTTTCAAGTACAGTACTTGCTTTCTTCTCTAAAATGTTTTCAGACTCATCACAGTCTAATGATTTTGTTAATTTATCCTGATCATATATTGTATTAATGAACCCATTTTCATATTTCTCAATATATTTTACAACCTTTGGAACAATCTCCATTTTTGCATATTCTGAATCTGCATACCAAAGATTAGATTGTCCCATTCCTCTTCCTTGTCCCTCAACTGATGCTCTTGAGATTACAAATGTTCTCTCAACTTCTGGTAATAAGTAAGTATCATCTGCTTTCGCTTTTACTCTGTAATAAAGATTTCTTCCTATTGTAGGAATTGCATCTATCTCTTGTGCATAACGATAAACAGTAGCATTCTTATACCACCCTACAATAACATGGTTTTCTGAATCATCCGCTTTTGCACACCATACAACTAGAACATTATCTACAACTTCAGCACTACCCCTAACTTTCTCAAACCTTTCAATATGGATTTGTCCATCTATATGTACAAATCCATAACAATTATGATTATAATCTTGAAAATTGTAGATTTCTCCTACATCTCTTCCATCATTATGCTCTTTTATCCAAGCCCCTCCATATTTACTAACGGTGTCATCATTATCAACACCGCAATAATTAGTCATGTATGTAATATTACAAAATAAAATTTTCATAGTTCTCATCCTTTCAATATTCCTGTTATTAAACAAGATAACATATTTGTTCCCTTTTCGAGCGGTGGATGTTTCATTGGATTATTTTCACTCCACGGTAATTGCACATAAACTACTTCACGACTTCTTTCTTTCACAATGGTTATACAATATGTTTCATCTAATAATACATCCAGTATATAAAACAAACTTCCATGTGTAGCTAGTAATTCCTTTTTTATTTCGATAACAGTTCCACATCCTTCTGAAACACAACGGTTCATTGATTCCAATAGAAATCCATACTCTTGTTCTCGATACATCTTACTCATCCGCTTTATTCCTTTTCTCTCAAAAACATTAGCTGACTTTGTGTAGCCCAAAGCGCCTTTCATCCATTCCAAATCAATATCTAAAATAATCGATATTTTAAAAAGTTCTTCCGTGGAAATCCTGTTATTTTGCAATTTATCATATAATGTCTTAACTGGAATATTTAAATCTTTTGCTAGTTGCTCATTACTCTTACCCCGTAATTTTATGTGCTTTTTAATAATTTCTGCTACGTTAAACAATTCATCACCTCCTGGTAAATATATGATAACAAGTAGAGAGAATCACAGCAATCTATAATATTCTGAATTTGTCAGAATATCTACGTTGAAATATTTTGTACAATATAAATAATTTGATTCAGTCTCTTTCAAATCATGAATATCCCTCATTGTTGTTCTATTCGAAATCCCGTATTTATCCATAATATCTTGTAATTGAAATTCTCTTCCTTTTTTTTATATATACAAGCATTCCGATAATCGTTCTTTCCTTGTTATTTCCTCACTCCCATGCATTTTTTAACCCAAATTACTATCCTCAGTATACGATACCAAAAGAACATTGTACAAGTTTGGCCCCAATTTTTCATTTTTCATCCCACTTAAACTTCTAAAACCCCTTATAAATCAAGGCTTTCAGTCTGGCTCCAGCACCTCCAATTTGGCTCCAATTTGGCTCCAAACCCCTATCTAAAACCCCATTTTTACCCCATATTTTATGATATTTTACGATACTTTACAGTAACCAATCTGAAAACTAAAAAAGCCGCAACCCCTTATAAATACTGGGCTCACGGCACTTTTTTTAAAGTTCATAAGGTGTAACTTGATAAACATAATAAGCGGAATGTGGGGAAATTGGAGTTGTGAGGAGCCCTATATTTATCGTACTTTCAGAAGTTTCTTGGCTCCAAATTTTCCATTTTGGCTCCAAAACTGGCTCCATTTTTAATTTGACCT
>JAEWIG010000160.1 GCA_023387295.1 Bacillota bacterium
CCATTCAATCGACCAGCATGCTTAGTGGTTATGAGCTGCAGACATTACTTGAAAAAGAGGGGATATTTCCTGAATTGGCAGATCCATATAATGTCCTCCTTGTATTTCCATTGCTTAAGGAAAACATTGATTTTCCGACTAAAGAGATGGTAAATCGATTTAAGGCAGCATTAAAATCTACAGGGGCTACTAACACAGTAAAAGAGAAATTAACGTTTAAGAAACCTAAAATATCAAAAGTAGCTCTACATTCAAAAGAATTCGCTAAGTATTCTAAGAAGGCAGTCCCATTTAACGAAGCGATTGGTAAAATAAGTGCTCAGCTTATTATTCCATATCCACCAGGAATTCCATTGTTATTTCCCGGGGAAATAATAACTTACGAAGATATTGAAAATATTAAACTGCTCCAGTCAACAGGAGCTAGATTTCAAGATGAGGGTTGCTTAAAAAACAAAAAGATCGATATTTATTTAACATAGCTAACAAAGCGTTGTTTTTCAAAATGATACTTAATTGCCTTGGGGGTTTAAAATTAACGATGAATAACGGAATTTTTATTACGATAGAGGGTCCAGAGGGAGCAGGGAAAACGACAATTGTAGACCTGCTTACACAAAAGCTAAAAGCAGAAGGCTATCAGGTCCTTCAAACAAGAGAACCTGGTGGAATTGATATTGCAGAACAAATTAGAAAGGTAATTCTTGATAAGGAAAATACAGCGATGGATCCTCGTACAGAGGCTCTTCTTTATGCAGCCGCGAGAAGACAGCATTTAGTTGAAAGAATTCTCCCTGCACTTGAAAAGAATTACATTATTTTATGTGATCGTTTTGTTGACAGTTCATTAGCCTATCAAGGGTATGCAAGAGGGTTAGGGATCGATGATGTGTTTTCGATAAATAGCTTTGCAATAGATGGGAAAATGCCAAAACTAACGTTATATTTTGATATTGACCCTGAAGTTGGTCTTGAAAGAATAAATAAAAATAAGGGTAGGGAAGTAAACAGATTGGATTTAGAGGAACTGGAGTTTCACCATAAGGTTCGTGAAGGCTATCACAAGCTAATCATGAAAGCTCCCCAACGAATCTGTAAGATTGATGCCTCAAAACCAATTGAGCAAGTCTTACAAGAAGCAGAAGAGAAAGTAAGAGAAGTTATCGCTCTGGAAGAAAATTAGAAAAAGCCTTAAAGAATGATCTTTAAGGCTTTTTCTACATGTTTGTTCATAATATAATTGTTATAATAAGGGTAAGTATATTCTGAAGAATGGAAGGGGCTGAAAGTATGAAACTCATTTTAGCAGTTGTTCAAGACCAAGACAGCAATAAATTGATGAATGCATTAGTTGATAATAACTTTCGCGCAACTAAATTGGCAAGTACAGGTGGATTTCTAAAGTCAGGAAATACAACCTTCATGATTGGAACAGAAGATATTCGCGTTGACAAGGCTTTGCAAATAATTAAAGATAATTGCAAGTCTCGGGACCAACTTGTCGCTCCTATTTCGCCAATGGGGGGAAATGCAGATTCATACGTCCCATATCCAGTTGAAGTAGAAGTAGGCGGTGCGACTGTATTTGTTTTACCAATCGAGAAATTTCTCCAATTTTAACTGTTCGATAAAAAAAGTAAGTGGTGATGATTTTGGCAAAAACGTGGGACCAGCTTGAAGAGATTCAGCCTGTCGTGTTAAAAATGTTTAAAAATAGTATATTGAAGGATCGGCTAGCCCACGCCTATTTGTTTGAAGGAATGAAAGGAACTGGAAAGCGGGATGCGGGAAATTTATTAGCGAAATCCTTTTTTTGCTATTCGCCAATTGATGGGTATATCCCTTGTGAAACATGTATTAATTGCAAACGTATAAACACGGGAAATCATCCGGATGTACATGTTGTTGAACCGGACGGATTATCGATTAAAAAATCGCAGGTTCAAGCTTTACAAGCAGAGTTTTCGAAAACAGGGGTTGAATCAAAGAAAAAGCTATACATGATTATTCATGCGGATCGAATGACAGTCAATGCAGCGAATAGCTTACTGAAATTCCTTGAAGAACCACATCCTGATACGATGGCTATATTAATGACAGAACAGGCTCAACAAATACTTCCTACTATTCTTTCTCGTTGTCAAACTATTTCCTTTCAGTCATTATCACCTATGAAAATGACTGAAACACTGGTGCAAAATGGAGTTGAGCCACATTTAGCACCGATGCTATCCCAGCTTACGAATAATGTTGATGAGGCAATTGAATTTAGCCATAATGATTGGTTTGTACAAGCGCAAAAAATAGTGTTAAAATTATATGAAGTGCTTAAGAAAACACCACTTGAAGCTATGGTTCTTCTTCAAGAGGAGTGGTTTATGCACTTTAAAGAGAAGGAACAATTTGATCGCGGACTAGATCTACTACTTCTTATTTTTAAGGATTTATTATATATACAGCTTGGTAAACAGGAGCAGGTAGTCTATCTGAACGAAAAGGAGCGTTTAGAACAATTTGCTTTGCTGTCTTCTAGAAGAAAGTTAACCGAGCAAATGACAGCGGTTTTAGAAGCAAAAAGAAAATTGCAAGCAAATATGAATCCGCAGCTGTTAATGGAGCAGCTCGTATTGAATTTGCAGGAGGGATCTTCAGTTGTATGATGTAGTAGGAGTGCGCTTTAAAAAAGCGGGCAAAATATATTATTTCGATCCCGATGGACTTGCAATCGAAAAGGATACGTTTGTCATCGTCGAAACGGTTCGAGGGGTTGAATATGGAAAAGTAGTTGTCGCCCCAAAAAAAGTTGAAGAGAATGATGTCGTTCTACCTTTGAAAAAAGTTCTCCGAATTGCAGATCAAAAGGATCGTTTGATCGTTGAGGAAAATAAACTAGCTGCTAAAGAAGCTTATGAAGTTTGCTGTGAAAAAGTAAATACTCATCAATTAGATATGAAGCTAGTTGATGTTGAATATACATTTGACCGAAATAAAGTCATTTTCTATTTTACTGCTGATGGAAGAGTCGACTTCCGTGAGCTTGTAAAAGATTTAGCTGCGATATTTCGGACAAGGATTGAGCTCCGTCAAATTGGTGTAAGAGATGAGGCGAAAATGCTTGGCGGAATTGGGCCTTGTGGAAGAATGTTATGTTGTTCAACCTTTTTAGGTGATTTTGATCCAGTATCAATTAAGATGGCTAAGGATCAAAACCTTTCATTAAATCCGACAAAAATATCGGGTTTATGTGGACGCTTAATGTGCTGTTTAAAGTATGAGAACGATGAATACGAAGAAGCAAAGGCTCATCTTCCTGATGTAGGAGAATGGATTCAAACTCCCGATGGTTTTGGAAAAGTAGTAGGTTTAAATATTTTAGAACGAGTACTGCAAGTTGATGTAACAGAAGCAGGGCGAATTCTCGAATATTCGCATGATGAAATATTATCAAAGGGTGCTGTATCGGTGCAATCCACAGAATAA
>JAEWIG010000171.1 GCA_023387295.1 Bacillota bacterium
TGCAAAAGGCTTGCAGCGATGATACACCTTTTTTATTATTGTTGTTGCTTTTTTTGATAAGACGCAGCATTTCTGGCAGCATTCGAAACTGAACAAATTTAGTTCGAATCGTAAAGTAAAGACCAGAGCCTATTAGAAGAATAATCAATACATATGACCAGAAAAACCAATTAATTTTCTCAATTACTAATTCAACCATAACCATTATAACCTCATTTCATCTCAATATATTTCACGGTACTCTCAATTAACTTGTAGGACATTCTTTAATGAATGGTTAAATTAAAAATAGAAGTGTGCTAAATGATATTATTCTGTGGATTTAGTTAGAATATTCCGAGGAGGAAGGGATAGATATATATATATATATATAATCGATATTATATAAAAAAATTATTTCGAAATAAAGAGGAAATTTTTTCTTGTAGATAAAGGTATATAGCTTAATAATAAAAAGCAGGAGCGACTCAATTCTTTACTATTGAGAGTGCTCCTACTATTTTTTTGAACGAGTTCTTTTAACAAAAAAATAAATGATTGCCATGAGAATTAGCAAAGGAATGAGTCCTATCTGTAATTCTTGCTTTAAGGAAAGGATGTGGTCTACTGAGTATGCTTCAATAAAAAGTGAGGGGATTTTTCCAATTGTGCTAGCGATGCAAAAGGGTATTAGTCTCATAGTGCTATAAGCTGCAGCTAATGTAACAGCCCCAGAAGGAATAAAAGGTAAAATACGGAGTGCAACGACCAACATTACCGCTTCAATTCCTGATGTTTGCTTTAATTTGAGCAAAAGCTTAGACTGTGATTTCTTTATGGAAGCGGAAAGCTTGATCAAGCCTTTTCTATATAAATAGAAACTAACGATTGCTCCAGCAGCTTCACCCGCGATGGAGACGATTAAGCCAGCTTCAAACCCAAAATAGGCAATGTTGCCTGCTGTAATAAAAGCGCTAGGTAAAACACCAGCTATAGCAACAAGAATATTTAGGCTAATACTAAGGAGTGCGGCTACTATTTGATTAGTAGGAAACCACTCTATTAAAAATGCATCCATTTTTCGTACCTTCCTTATTCGAGCATTGGCATGTTTTTTACTTATATCTTTGGAAGTATTAGTTGGAGTTACTGTTAGAAAATAATCATTTTTCTGAAATAGCTTTTCGAACAAAGAAACTGTAATTTTTCTCACTTTCGTCCAAATTTTCGCCACTTTTTAACTTAGAGAATAAAAAGACTGATTTTACAACCTTTTTCTGACCTTTCT
This sequence comes from Bacillota bacterium, assembly GCA_023387295.1. GTDB lineage: Bacteria > Bacillota > Bacilli > Bacillales > Cytobacillaceae > Cytobacillus. The sequence goes on from JAEWIG010000171.1 coordinate 1,268, forward strand.
TATAGGGAGAGCTAGAGTAGAGTCATCTGTAGTTCGAAAAAATGACATAATTTTTTTACGTGAAAGTGAACTATCTCACAAGTGTATTTCACACTTTCTTAAAAAATGTTACATTTTAAGTGTGGTAATTATCCTATATTAATATATCTTGAAAGGAAGATTTATATGTTTATCAAATTTTTACGAGAAAATAATATTGTTGCCGGTATCTTAACTATCGTTCGCTTGTATTGGGGATATATGTGGACAACTGCTGCCATCGGAAAGTTAACAAATGGCTTTGATGCATCTGGATTTTTAGCAAATGCAGTAGCAAACCCAGTTATGGGTCCTGATAAAGAACCTGTTTTTGGACTATATGTTAAGTTTTTAGAATCTGTTGCACTACCAAATGCTGACTTGTTTAGCACTATTATTCCTATCGGTGAATTATTAGTAGGTCTTGGTTTAATTCTTGGATGTTTAACAACTTACGCTGCATTCTTTGGTATGGTAATGAACTTCTCATTCTTAATGGCAGGTACAATCTCTCATAACCCAACTGATATTTTAATGGGAGTATTCATCTGTGCTGCAGGCTTAAATGCTGGTAAAATTGGCCTTGACCGTTGGGTAATGCCTTACTTAAGCAAGGCTATTAACAAGGGTAAAAACAAAGAAGAAAGAGTAACAGCATAAATTAGAAATTAACTGCCTAAAAGGATTCATTTTAGGCAGTTTTTTATTATTTCCACTGTCTACTTGACAGGGAGTAGTTCAAAGCAAAGAAGCCGATTTATTCCCCTTTGTTTTTAGGGAAAATAACGGTTCCATTACTTGATTCAGAAAGTAGAAACGTAACTATTACTTCTGAGAGAGCTTCAGGTGGATAAGGTTTTGTAAAATATTTATTAATTTTATACTTTTCTACCTTATCTTTAGCTTCATCTAAGGCAGAAGAAATAACAATTGGGATATTGCAAGTTTGTTCAGTTTCCTTTAATTGCTTGACTAATTCCCAGCCACTCATTTCATCTCCTAGCATTAAATCGATAACTGCTCCAACAAGTGGTAAACGAAGGGCATCTTCAAAAGCTCGCTTAGGATTAGTATGATGAATGATAGTAAAACCTTTGCTTTTCAGTTCTTCAGATAAAAGTAAGGCTAAGCTCGGATCATCTTCTACAATCATAACGTTTAAACCGGTAACAAAGTCTTCACCATTAGATATTTGTCCAGATGAAAGCTTATCGGCAAGAGGCAAAGTAAAATGAACCGTTGTTCCTTTCTCTTCTATTGATTCTATCCAAATATCCCCATCGTGTTTTCCAATAATTTCTTTACTAATTGCTAAACCTAAACCGGTACCACCAATTTTTCTACTAGCACTATTGTCGATACGCTTAAACTTTTGGAAAAGCTTTGAGATATCATTTGACGAAATTCCGATCCCTTCGTCTTGAATGCTAACCTGTAGCATATCGTTCATATTTTGAAGTGTAATGGTAATATCACCACCATTAGGAGAAAACTTAATGGCGTTGCTAATTAAATTCATGAAAACTTGAAATAGCCGTTCTTGATCAGCTTTGACAAGTACATTTCTCGCCATATCAATCAAATGTACATTATGGTTTTCTTCGTGACGAAAGCGATTTACTATTTCAATTGTTAATTTATCAAGTGAGAGTAGTTGCATATGATATTGCTGCCTACCGGATTCCATTCTTTGTAAATCAAGAAAGTCATTGATTAAGTTGGTTAGTCGTTTAGCTTCCTTATGGATCGTTTCAATATATTTCTTCTGACGCTCCGGTTTCAATGATTTTGTCAAAAGAAGCTCAGTAAATCCTAGTACGCTTGATAGTGGGGTACGAAGCTCGTGACTAACAGTGCTAACCAATTCAGATTTCATTTTGTCCACTTCATATTCCATGGTAATATCCCGATGAACAAACACGGTACCGATTTTTTCAGCATCATCGTAGACACTGGTTGCATATACTTCAACAAACACAGGTGTATCACAAGAAATTGAATATTGAATTTTCCGAGTGTCCCTAAAATGCTCATTGATCGCATTCGATAAAAAGTTAGGTAATTCTTCTGATTGGTCGCAAAGAAGTCTAAAATGTTCAATCCATTTGTCTTTAGAAAGCGAATTCCCTTCAATCCAATCATTACATTTTACGATAGAGCATAGCGATTCATTTACTAGAATAATATCTCCAGATATAGAAACAAACTGGATTCCTTCATTAACGTTATCGATAATATTTTGGTTTAGAAGACGTGAACTTTCAACCTTTTCATACATATTGATACGTTCAAAAGCAATCGACACACGATTCATTAAACCATCGATTTCTTCTATTTCTTCAGATGTTATTGGGTATCCCTCACGAGTAGCTATCATAACAGCAACTAATTGCCCTTTAGAATTTAATATAGATGAATATAAGTCATAGCAAGAGTATGGTTTTTGAGCAATTCCTTGCGTGTCAGGGGTTATTTCCCGTCTTATAATAAATGATTTTTCTTCTTCTAATCGAATTTGTTTATCTTCACTAAACGTGCTCATAAGTCGTTGCACTGTTGATTCAGAAAGTCCTTTTGAGTCAAAGACATCTCCGTTTATTAAAAACAAAATACTCGAGTCAAAATAATTTATCGCATTTAAATATTTGTGAACTTGTTCTACTAAAGTCGTTTTATTTAATGTGAATGTAATGGCATGATTTAGTTGGTTATACTTTTGCAATTTATCTAAAGAAAGTTGCAACTGAGTTTGGTTCTCCTGTAGTTCATATTGTTGTGCAGTCAATTCTTCATTTTGAGCCATCAAGACATCTTCTTTTTCATTGATTGATCTCGACATATATTCAAATGAATGTGTTAATACACCTAGTTCATCCTCCCGTTGTACTAGAGGACCGAGATCGAATGAATGACCTGAAGCAATTGCATTGGTAGCTAACGTTAATTGTTCAATTGGCTGAATCAAGTTGCGGAGAACACGCCAGACCATTAAAGAGATTAATATCATTATCAAGCCACACAAAAATAAAGCAATTAGTGTAAATTGTCGGGATTGTTCAACTGTTTTTATGAAAATTTGGTTTATTTCTTTTTCCGTATCACGCTTGTAGCTTTTTGCATAGGCGACAAATTGATTTACAAGCTCATTGGCCCCACCACTGGATAGTTCTCTTAACGCTTCATAGTCATTAGCCTCAATATGGCTAATAGCCTCTGGTAAAATGACCGTTTTGTAATCTTGATTAAATTTAACGAGACTGTTATACAATTCGCGTTCTTCTTTTGTCATGTTTAATTTCGAAAACTCTTTAAGCAGTCGGTCAAATTCATCTAAATTGCTATAGATTAATTTAAGCTCTTGTTCATCTTGAAAAGCATAATAGCCTCTAGCTCGAAAAAAGATTCCATTAAAGGATTCTTCCAATTCATCAACGAGAACTGCTTTTTCTCGTACCGTTTCTTGTTCTTTCTGTAGCCTTTCATTGCTTGAATTTACATAAAACAAAAATATTAAAATGACAGCAAAAAACACAATTATTGAGGATAAAAAGGTTTTTAGAAATTTATTGCGAATACTTTTCTCAAGCAGAAGATGAGATTTAAGCATTTAAAATTTCCTCCACAACATTGACTAAATCTCCAGGGCTAAACGGCTTTGACATAAAAAAGTCTGCTCCTTTTTCTAATACATCCTGACGATCAGATTCTTGAGCTTTTGCAGTAAGCATCAAAATAGGCATTTCTTCTTTTATCTCTCTAGGAAGACGTTCAATTACTTCAATTCCAGTTAGGTTTGGCATCATATAATCTAGAATCAATAAATCATATGATTGTTGATTTATTTTATTTAATGCTTCCTGACCATCCTCAGCCTCATCTATTTCGTGACCTAAGTCCTCGAGCGTATCACTTATTAGCATCCGTAATATTTCTTCATCATCTACAACTAATATTCTTTTCATTCGACTTACTCCTTTTACTAATCTTAAATATACAGTCGATTAATTAAACGTAATATACGTGCTGAAACTGCTTTAATATCAAATGGTTTTAAAATATAATCGTCAGCACCACTGTCTAGTGCGTTGATGACATGCTCCTGACTTTTTCGACCGGTAAGCATTGAGACAATAATATTTCTTGATGGGTATTTTTCTCGTAACTTTTGCAGGACTTCGATCCCATCCATCTTTGGCATCATACCGTCTAATAAAATAATATATTTACCACTTGGCTTGTACCAATTCGAATTCAAAAAGCTAACGCCATCGCTATATTCTAGTACTTCAATATTATATTTTTCATTTGGGTTCCATGAGGCAAAGAAATCTTTCATAATTTTACGAACAATGTATACATCATCAACGATAATAATCGTAATCGTTAACTGTTTTTTTACTTCCTGTACAAGAGTACTATAAGAGATAGTTTGATTTCTTCCAGATTGTTTTGCAAAATACAGTGCTTGATCAGCCTCTTCTAATAACTTCTCTTGATGAAGATTAAATCGATTTGCTTCAGACACACCAACTGAAAAAGTAACCTGGAACTCTGTATCATTTGCTGTAAAATATTTATTTGCCATCGTATTTCGAAGTCTTTCAAGAAAGATGTATGCTTCTTCGGCTGAGGTATTTGGCATTAAAATAACAAATTCTTCCCCACCATATCTGCAGGCGATATCTTGTTCACGCTTAACTTTCTCAACTATAGAAGCGAATCCTTGTAACACTTCATCTCCAACTAAATGACCATATGTATCATTAACTTTTTTAAAGTAATCTAAATCAGCAATCGCTACAGAGAAGGGCTCTCCTTTTCTCGTAAACTGTTGAATAAGTTGTTGAAGTCTGGTGTTCATATATTTTCGGTTATACATCTGGGTTAATTCATCAATAATAATGGAATGTTCTAACTCTGTTTGATAGTTAAGACGATTTGTTACATATGAAATTAAAATCTCACTATCAATCGGCTTTGCAATGAAATCAAATGCACCGAGATTATAAGCACGTATTCGGTTCTCTTTACTATTATTAACACTCATGACTGTAACGACAATTCGTTCTTTTTTTACTTTTTGAATGAGGTTTTCTAATATTGTAAAGCCATTTATATCAGGGAGCATAATATCAAGGAATACAATAGCTGGTTTCATTTCATAAATTAATTCTAACCCACGTTTTCCATTATGAGCGACGATGACTGAATAGCCCTCTTTCTCTAAAACCTCTTTAATATAGGTAATAAACACAATGTCATCATCTATGACAAGAATAAAGTCCTTTTCAAGAATATGTTCAAGCGCCTGAGGTTCAGTCTGTTCAGCTTGAAGCATATCCGCGTTTTTCTTATAAAAATCAATTCCTTCAATAAAGGGTTCTAGATAAGCTTTCCAATCAGTTTTTTTCCAATGATTTTGACTAAGCTCCTCAAGATTTGCTAATTTATCATTTGCAATTGTAGTTAATTCATTTAAGCCTATGGATCCTGCTGTTCCTTTTAAACCATGAAGGAAAAAGTAAAGTTCTTGTTCTGTTATAAAATCTCGTTCATCCCATTGAAGTAAATTCTCTTGAATACGCTCATAAATCATTTTTTGGTATTTTTCAGTCATCATGCCTTATCTCTCCGTTTATAAATAATCAAGTTCACTATTCTAGTAATTTATCCATAAAATACCGATAATGCCCTAATATTATCATAAACGTGGCATCTATCAATGGGTATCGAAAACAAAAATGAAAACAAAAAAATACCCTGTCTTTATTGGAGACAAGGTGATTGATTTTATTCAATTATTTTCGGTAATAAGTTGTTCTTGTCTGCCAGAATATTGCTCTTGGGCATATTTTTCACTGACAAAAATTTTTATGAGTTCATTTAATTGGTAGGCTGCTTTAGTTGGAATACGGTGGTTTTCATTTATGAGCTTTAGCGTATTATTAGGCAATTTCTTTTGCAAAATCGCGGCATACTTATGAAAAGATGTGTCTTTTTTTCCGTAAACAAGTAATATCGGAGCATGAATGTTTTCGAGCTGAGCGGTGCAATTGTATTGCAAGCTACAGCGAAAGTATTGCTTAATATTTTCAATATGACTTTTTTTCGCTTCTACGAACATTTTATTGAATAGGTTTGTTGTGTTTGAATTGCTTAGAGAAATAGACATGGCTAATATGGATTTTGCTTTAGCACTTGCTAGCTTTACTCCTAGCGAAATCTTTTTTTGTAAATAAGCATCGCTCACCTCGGACATTCCACTAACAATGATTCCACCTAAGCTACGATTAGGATACGTTAGCAAAAATTCGAGAGCAATTGATCCCCCTGTTGAATAACCACAAATAAAAGCTTTTTCTATTTCCAATTTGTCTAGTAGCACTTTTATGTCCTCGACAATAAGCGGATACGTTAAAGGTGAGCTCGAAAAACTGCTTTGACCATGTCCTCTAATATCAAATGTAATAATTCTATACTTATGAGATAAGCCATCCATTTGATAGTTAAAGTTAACAGAAGTGATGACGGGAGGGTGAACAAATACGATCGGAATTCCCTCTCCTTTTATAGAATAATTCAAGCTTACACCGTCTCCCAAATCCAACTTTGGCATATTTTTCACCTCAAATCCCTGAAGCAAATAGTGTAATGTCTTGGAAGTGATGCTAATGCTCTTTTAAGGAATCAAGGGGCACATCTTGTTCTTTTCCAGGTTCATCTAATGGATAAATTCTTGCTGTTTTCGTTTTTTCGTCTACGTTTTGAATATAAATAGGTACTTCATTATAAGTCACTTTAATCATTGTTGGGGAAGCAACGATTTCCTCTGCTCTTTGGGTGTTCATTGATTGACCTCCTTTTTGTTTATAACAGTATTACTATTTACTTTGCAGTTAGTAAGTATTCCAAGATGTTATTAAGTAAGAACAAGTCATTTTTTGTAAAAGGCTCTTTTTTAAGTGATAATAGTAATCTTTATCACTAATACGCAAATTTTCGCCACTTTTTCGCTAGGATTTTAAAAAGGTTGATTTTACGGCTTTTTTTTACTTTTTTTCACAGGAATATTTTGGAGATTCAATCTAAGTTCATAGGATTGTCATAACTTTTTTACACCAATGTGAACTATCTCACAAAACTGTTTCATACTTTTTTCAAAAATGTTAAATTTTAGATGTAGTCATTATCTTACATTAATAAATCTTGAAAGGAAGGTTTTTATGTTTAACAAACTGTTACGAGAAAACAATATTGTCGCTGGTATTTTAACTGTTGTTCGTATTTATTTAGGCTGGCACTGGCTTACAGCGGGTTGGGGGAAAATCACAAACGGATTTGATGCAAGTGGGTTTTTAGCAAATGCTGCTGCAAACCCTGTTGCAAAAGGAGAAGCATTAGTTTATCCGACGTATGCTAAGTTTTTAGAAGCATTTGCTGTACCGAACGCAGAAATATTTAGCTTTATTATTCCTTGGGGAGAATTCTTAGTAGGACTAGGCTTAATTCTTGGATGTTTAACAACTTATGCAGCTTTCTTCGCAATGGTAATGAACTTTGCTTTCTTATTTGCAGGTACAATTTCTAGTAATCCATTTGATATTTTGCTAGCAATCTTCATTGCTGCTGCTGGCTACAACGCTGGTAAATTTGGTCTTGATCGCTTTGTAACACCATATTTCAGCAAACTTATTAATAAAGGGAAAAATAAAGAACACACCGTTACCGCTTAAATAAGAAAAGGTAACGGGTAATAAAAAGTAATAAAGAAAAGAGCTGTCCAATAATACTTTGGACAGCTCTTTTGTTATGTTATTGTTTTTAAAATTTATTTAGCGGAGTATCCACCATCAATTACTAATTCGCCACCAGTAATATAAGATGCTTCATCTGAAGCAAAGAATAGAATTGCGTTAGCAACTTCTTCTGGTTGACCTAAACGCTTCATTGGTGTTGCACGAACAAGGCCATCCATTGCTTCTTTGTATTGCATCATGTTAGCAGTCATTGGTGTTTCAATAACACCAGGGAACACAGTGTTTACACGTACATTGAATTGGCCATATTCTGCAGCTGCAGCACGAGCGATTGCACGTAGTGAACCTTTTGATGCAGAATAGTGGTTAAAACCTGATCCGATAATAGCAGTATAAGAAGAAGTGTTAACGATAGAGCCTTTTCCAGCTTCTTTCATATATTTTGCAGCATGTTTAATTCCTAGGAATGGTCCGAATGAATTAATTTTGTGCATGATGTTCCAGTCTGCATCAGTAATTTGATCCAGTGTTTTCTCAGAAGAAATACCAGCATTGTTTATTAAAATATCAATACGACCGTATTTATCTACGATAGCTTTTGTTACTTCAGCCCAGTTTTCGTCAGAAGTAACGTCTAATTTCATACCTTCAACATTTTCTAATTCTGAGATTTTTGCTAAGTTATCTTCATTAATGTCTGCTGCGATTACTGTTGCCCCTTCAGCAGCAAATAATTTTGCCATAGCAGCACCCATCCCTGATGCTCCACCTGTAATAATTGCAATTTTGTTTTCTAAACGACCCATTTTTGTCCATCCCCTTATAATGATTGATTTTAATAGTAATAATTGTTCGAACAGTGTAGATAGTGTTAAATGTGAGTAGTAATTTAATTTCTTTTCCTTCATTACCCCTCATTTACTTCTACATTAAGTATTTTAGTATTAAAATAAATAAAAAGAAAGTAATTTGCTCAAGACTATGAAAATATTATTTTTTATAGATGACAAGATAATTTTGCACAAAATCTGCAAAAATTTATCGTATAGTAAGGAAAAATAGTAGGGAGATCAATATAGATGTATCAATTCTTTAGCCAATTGAGCAGCATGATTTCGGAACCTTTTATTAATATCGGATTAAATACAACTGGAATTCCAATATTATCAGCATTTGTTTTAGGGATTGTAGGTGCTAT
>JAEWIG010000188.1 GCA_023387295.1 Bacillota bacterium
GACATACATCCGCAAACCCCGATTAAAAGGTCAGGTCTTGCTGTTTTCAAATGCTTTAAATGACCAAGCTCTCCAAATACTTTGTTCTCAGCATTTTCTCGAATTGCACATGTATTTAATAAGATAACATCAGCATCATCAACTGTTTCAGTTGGTACATAACCAAGCCCGATAAAAATCCCAGCCATTACTTCTGTGTCATGCTCATTCATTTGACATCCATATGTTCGAATATAGAATTTACGTCCTTTTCCCATTTCTAGGAATTCTTCTGGAATATCAAAATCTTTATGATATTTTACTTCTTCTTTACCACGTTTTTTTGCATCCTTTAAGGAAGGTGCCGTATATACTGCTTCAAAGTACTTACTAAAATCCTTCTCGGATTTTTTGTCCGATGGATTTGCAGTTTGCACTTGTTGTCCTTCTAATCGTTGCTTTTCATTCATATTTTGAGCTCCTTTCAAGTTTGTTAAGTTAGAATAATCGCGATTTGCAAACGCTATAAAAAACTTACACACATTAGTATAGTATATAGGGTTTAGCGAATGAAAACAATCATAATCCTATGTAGAAAGTAGCTGAAAAAATAAAAGCCCGAGGAACTAGTCCTCGAGCATTGCTTTACTTAAATATTACATAAACTCCGCAACTAACTTATCAAAATGTGCTTGATCTATTGTTAAATCTGCTTGAGTTAATGGTGTCTCAGCATACCCTTTTAATAATTCTTGGTATGACTTACTTTCTTTATCTTGATAAATAAGCCCAGTTACTAATCCGTTATGCTTCATTAACGTTTGCATAGCCAGCTCACGATTTGCAGAATCATAACCCTCAACATCACTTAGTTTAACTAAGTTTTCCTTAAACCAGTCATATGTGTTCACTTTATTATAAGTCACACATGGGCTAAATACGTTAATTAAAGAAAAACCATCATGCTTAATACCAGCTTCTATTAAAGCGGTTAAATCCTTCAGGTCTGTAGAGAAGCTTTGAGCTACGAAAGTCGCTCCAGCTGTCAATGCCATTTTCATTGGTGAAATAGCTTGCTCAATTGAGCCTTCAGGAGTTGATTTTGTTTTAAAGCCAACACCTGATCTTGGTGATGTTTGCCCTTTTGTTAGACCATATATTTGGTTATCCATAACAATATAAGTAATGTTAATATTACGACGGATTGAATGGATGGTATGACTCATTCCAATCGCATAACCATCACCGTCACCACCCGAAGCGATAACTGTTAAATCACGGTTTGCCATTTTCACACCTTGAGCGATTGGCAATGCACGACCATGAATACCATGTAAACCATATGAATTAATATATCCTGAAATACGTCCTGAACATCCGATTCCTGAAATGACAGCCAAGTTCTCAGGCTCTAACCCTACATTAGCTGCTGCACGCTGGATAGCTGCTTGGACAGAGAAATCTCCACAGCCTGGGCACCAGTTTGGTTTAACACTATTTCTGAAATCTTTAAATGTTGCCATTTAGAACAACTCCTTGCATCTTGTATGAATTTCATGTGGCAAGAATGGATTTCCGTCGTACTTCAGAATCTTATGCATTTTTTCAGCGTTTCCGACGTTCATCATCATAATATTCGCCAATTGCCCAGTAGCGTTGTTTTCAATAACAGCGATCTTCTTCGCAGATTTCACTAACGGCAATAATTCATCAGTAGGGAATGGATGGATTAAACGAATTTGTGCATGATTCACTTTTAGTCCATCTTTTTCTAAGCGGCCCATTGCCTCTTCAATTACTCCACGAGTTGAGTTAAAGCCAACAATTAATAAATCTGCTTCCTCATGTGGAGCGTTTTTATGAACAGGTGTATTAAATTTTATATTCTCAACCTTGCGGAAACGTTTATCCATTTGTGCTCTACGATTTGCAGCAGATTCTGAAGGTTTACCTGTTTCATCGTGCTCAACACCTGTTACATGGTGAATACCATGTTTCATTCCAGGAATAACACGTGGAGAAACTCCATCTTCTGTTACTTCGTAGCGCTTAAAGTAGCCACCATTCTCTATTTCAGGCAAATCACCAGTCAATAGTTTACCACGACGAATTTCAACTTTATCGAATTCAAGTGGTTCAACTGATTGTTTACCTAAAGAAAGCTGTAAATCTGTAAGAACGATTACAGGGCATTGATATTCTTCAGCAAGATTAAATGCTTCTGCTGTATCATAGAATGCTTCCTGAACAGTACTTGGTGCCATAACAATCTTAGGGATTTCACCGTGTGTACCGTAAATCATCGCCATTAAGTCAGATTGCTCTTGCTTCGTTGGTAGACCTGTAGATGGACCACCACGTTGGGTATTTACGATAACTAACGGAGTTTCAGTCATACCTGATAAACCAATAGCTTCCATTTTTAACGAAAGACCAGGACCAGCCGATGCAGTTATTGCACGAACGCCACCATAGTTTGCACCCATTGTCATTGTAACAGCAGCAATTTCATCCTCTGTTTGAATAACTGCTCCGCCAAGTGGAGGAAGTTTCTGAATTAAATATTCCATAATTTCTGAAGCTGGTGTGATAGGGTAAGCTGCCATGAAGCGGCAACCTGCTGCTAGTGCACCAAGAGCAATGGCGTCATTACCAATCATAAATAAACGCTTTTTGCCATCAGCTTTTTCAAGCTCCATCAACTCAGTAGTATCAGATAGACTATCTTTCATGAAATCAAATCCAGCTTTAATGGCTTCCATATTTTTGTCAACCACTTGCTGGCCTTTTCTTCCAAAAATCTCTTGTACTACTTCTTCAAATACATTAATATCTAAGTTTAATACTGCACATGTTGCTCCAACTGCAACCATGTTTTTCATTAGAGATGTTCCTAAATCTGTAGCCAACTCAGTGAATGGAACTCCATACATTGCAGCCTTTGTATCTTCTGGTTTTTTTGGATTGAACTTTGCATCTGCAATGATAATTCCCTTATCATGAAGCTCCTTGTAGTTCAAATCAATTGTTTCTTGATCAAAAGCTACCAAAATATCAAGATCGTCAGAAATAGAGCGAACTTGCGTAGTGCTCACACGAATCTTATTATTTGTATGACCACCTTTAATACGTGATGAAAAATGGCGGTATCCATACAAGTAGTAGCCTAGACGATTTAATGCAATCGAAAATATTTCTCCAGTACTTTCAATACCTTCCCCTTGCTGCCCGCCAACTTTCCATGAAAGTTGATTGATCATTTCGTACACCCCTTTGGATACGTTAAGAAATATGTAAAAACGTTTTCATTCAATAAGTTAAGTACATTTCAATATTCTGAATGTGTACTAAACGCTTTCAATTCTAGACCTAAGTCTTAAAAAATGCAACCCTTTCAACTTAATTATTGTCGAAAATATGAATATTTTATTATTAGGTGAATTTTCAGGAATAATATATTTTTTTCCGAGAAAAAACCTGCTTGTATGAATCACACAAACAGGTCTTTCACAACAATCTAAATCTAGGATTCTCCTTATCGATTGGTAACCCCTATGTTTCTATCTTGGTTCAACAATGAGTTTTATTGCAGTACGTTCTTCCCCATCAATTTTAATATCTGTAAATGCTGGGATACAAATCAAATCCACTCCGCTAGGCGCCACAAATCCTCTTGCGATTGCTACTGCCTTTACCGCCTGGTTTAATGCCCCTGCCCCAATTGCTTGGATTTCAGCACCGCCTCTTTCACGCAGAACCCCCGCAAGCGCACCAGCTACAGAATTAGGATTAGATTTTGCTGAAACTTTTAATATTTCCATTCCTAGCTCCTCCTTATTTCCCCCTATGAACCAACAATCAAGCCTCATGCATATACGAATGAATACATCAGGAATAAATCATTCCATTGCTACTATATTCAATGAGTAAATCACATATTCCGGCTTGGACAAAATATTTTGAAAAGCGGAAGCGCCTTGGTCACCCCCGACAAGCATAAGACGAGCCGGCATAAAGGTTGTTCTTTAACCTTTTTGACGGATTGACTTATGACCTCGAGGGGGTAGGCGCTGTAGCTAGACACTGAAAAGCGGAATTAGAAGCCGCTTCTTATTCTCTCAATTCTTCAAATAAAAAAACTGTATTCCTCAGACGTTAATCTGAGGAATACAGCTATATTTGTTACGAAAAAAATGGATGGTCGTCATTAATCATTATTCGCTCTATTTTCTTCGCCTTACCAGTTTTTTGATCAAGCTGGATTAATACTGCGCTTAATTGAGTACGACCTTCCTTTGAGACTTCAAATCGTACAGGCATATTTGTTAAAAATCTTTTTATTACTGCCTCTTTCTCAACACCAAGTATCCCATCATACGGACCTGTCATTCCTACATCTGATAAAAAGGCCGTTCCATTAGGCAAAATACGATTATCAGCTGTTTGCACATGTGTATGTGTTCCAATCACTGCTGAAACTCGCCCATCTAAATACCAGCCCATTGCTTGTTTTTCACTTGTTGCCTCTGCATGAAAATCGACAAAAATTATCGGTGTTCTTTTTCGGGCTTCGTTTACTAATTCATCCGCTTTTTTAAAAGGACAATCGATTGCAGGCATAAAGGTTCTTCCTTGAAGGTTTATTATCGCTACCTCTTCTGTGTTGTATTTTAAATAAACGATTCCATTTCCAGGATTTTCTGACGGGAAATTAGCGGGGCGTACTAAGTATTTCGCTTGATCAATAAACTCAAAGATTTCCTTGTTATCCCAGGTATGGTTACCTAGCGTTACAGCTTGTGCACCCACTTCCAAAAAACCACGATAGATTTTTTCTGTAATCCCTTTTCCGCCAGCTGCGTTTTCTCCATTTATTATCGTAATGTGTGGGCGGTATTTGTCTTTAAGCTTTGGAACATACTCCTTTACCATGTCTCGACCGAGCGAGCCAACAACGTCTCCAATAAACAAAATATTCATATATAATTCCTTCCTTATTTATTGTCCTTTAAAAGTTTAACACAATCTGAACAAACTTTATTCATTCAAAAATAAAAAAATAAAGCGATGCAAGTGCACCGCTTTATTTTGCATATTCCACAGCTCTTGTTTCACGGATTACCGTTACTTTAATATGGCCAGGATAATCAAGTTCTTCTTCAATCTTCTTACGGATGTCTCTTGCTAATCGATGAGCTTCAAGATCATCGATTTGATCTGGCTTAACTAAGATTCGAACTTCACGACCAGCTTGGATGGCAAAAGATTTCTCAACTCCATCGTAGGATTCAGAGATCTCTTCAAGCTTCTCAAGTCGACGAATATAATTCTCAAGTGTTTCTCTTCTAGCGCCAGGTCTTGCAGCTGATAAAGCATCTGCCGCAGCGACAAGTACAGCAATGATCGATGTTGGTTCTGTATCACCATGGTGTGAAGCAATACTGTTAATCACGACCGGATGCTCTTTATATTTCGTTGCAAGCTCTACTCCGATTTCAACATGGCTTCCTTCAACCTCATGATCAATCGCTTTTCCAATATCATGAAGTAATCCAGCACGACGTGCCAAAGTCTCATCCTGACCAAGCTCTGCTGCTAGCATTCCTGATAACTGCGCAACTTCCATCGAGTGCTTTAGCACATTCTGACCATAACTTGTCCGGAATTTAAGTCGACCAAGGATTTTAATGAGGTCTGGATGAAGTCCGTGAACACCAACTTCAAATGTTGTTTGCTCTCCGATTTCTCGGATGTGCTCATCAACTTCTCTACGGGCCTTGTCAACCATTTCCTCAATCCGGGCAGGGTGAATACGGCCATCCTGTACAAGTTTATCTAGAGCTAGACGGGCCGTCTCACGACGTATTGGATCGAAGCCAGACAAGATAACAGCTTCAGGTGTATCATCGATGATTAGATCGATACCTGTTAGTGTTTCAAGCGTTCGAATATTTCGTCCTTCACGCCCGATAATCCTTCCTTTCATTTCATCATTTGGAAGGTTTACAACCGAAACTGTCGTTTCGGCTACATGGTCTGCAGCGCAGCGTTGAATTGCTAATGACAAAATATCCCTAGCCTTTTTATCCGCTTCCTCTTTTGCTCTAGCTTCGCTTTCTTTTATCATGATTGCGGCTTCGTAAGCAACTTCCTGCTCAACTTGCTCTAATATGATGGACTTAGCTTCCTCACGAGTTAAACCTGAGATTCGCTCTAATTCTGCTTGCTGTGCTCGCATCATCTCGTCCACTTTGCTTTCCATCTCTTCAATATGCTGTTGTCTTTTGTTAAGAGAATCGTCCCTCTTCTCTAATTGACTTTCACGTTTATCTAACGTTTCATCTTTTCGATCAAGATTTTCTTCTTTTTGTAGTAAGCGATTTTCTTGCTTTTGGAATTCATTTCTTCGTTCACGAATATCTCGCTCTGCTTCTGTCCTAAGCTTGTGAATCTCATCCTTCGCTTCCAACAAAGCTTCCTTTTTCAATGCATCTGCTTCTCGCTTAGCATCTTCTAAAATCTGCTCTGAAGCATCTTTAGCTCCCGCGACCTTTGCCCGAGCAATGGACTTACAAACAAAATAACTAACAACTGCACCGACGAATAGACCAAGCAAACTGGAGATGATGATTGCAGTTAAATATTCCATCATTTCACCTCCTCTTGCTATGAACTTTTTTGTGTTACGTTTCTTAAGTGTCGGCATGTATATTGTACATTCAACATACAGCACTAAGGCTTTTCAACGTTTTCAATCAACATAAATTGCAAAATATACATTTTTAATTGTAAAGGTGTGGAATTTCATTGTCAAGGTTTAGTAGTTTTACATGTTAAATTCTAATTAAATGAATAAAAAAGCAAAGCCAATGAATGATAGCTTTGCTTTTTCACTTACTTAATCAATTAGCTGAAATTCATCTTCTTCATCGTCTTCACTAATTACCTTTGTAGCATCAAGACCATAATGTTCACGAATTTTCTTCTGGATTTCTAAACGGATTTCAGGATTTTCTTTCAAAAATAGCTTAGCATTTTCTCTTCCTTGACCTAAGCGCTCTTCATTATAGGAATACCATGATCCACTCTTTTGAACAATATCAAGCTCTGATCCAAGATCAATAATTTCCCCTTCTTTAGAAATACCTTCGCCATACATAATATCGACTTCAGCTACACGGAAAGGAGGTGCAACTTTATTCTTCACAACTTTAATCTTTGTCTTATTCCCAACCATCTCAGTTCCTTGTTTTAATGTTTCTGCACGACGAACTTCAAGACGGACCGTAGAATAGAACTTAAGTG
>JAEWIG010000299.1 GCA_023387295.1 Bacillota bacterium
ACATTAGAGCAAGCAGAAGAAATGAAAAAAGCACATCCAGACTGGATTTTCATTGAAGATTCAGGCCGTGGATACCGTCGCGTTGTTCCATCTCCAAGACCAATTAATATCGTAGAAAAAGAAGCTATTAAGTCATTAATTGACGCTGGCTTTGTTGTTATTGCTGTTGGCGGCGGCGGAATCCCAGTAGTGAAGAACGATGACAACACTTACGAAGGTATTGACGCTGTTATAGATAAGGATTTTGCTACAAGTCTATTAGCTGAACAAGTAAATGCTGAAACTCTGATTATTACAACAGGCGTGTCACGCGTTTGCATTAACTTTGGTAAACCAAACCAAAAGGCCCTTGAGAAAATTACGATTGAAGAAACAAAGCAATATGTAGAAGAAGGTCATTTCCCAGCAGGAAGCATGCTGCCGAAAATTGAAGCTAGCTTAAGCTTCATGGAGAAAAACGGCTCTAGAGTAATTATTACAGATCCGGAAAGCTTAAAAGATGCAGTTAAGGAAAAAGCTGGTACGCATATTGTTAAATAATAGGTAAATATATTTAGGGCTGGCCGAAATTTAGGCTGGCCTTTCTATAACTATAGAACAAATTTTATCTAAAAAAACATAATTAACCAATAGCGATTTTACTGAAAAAATGCTTAATATTTCTTTCTCATTTTGTACATAAAACATTGTATAGTCTGCCTAAAAACATGTAACTATTTTTGGATTAGTATACAATGACGGCTTTGTGCATTTTGTTTAAACTAAGCATGTAAGGTTTAGTGCAAATGCCTAATGTACTGAATCAAAACTGAGGCGAAAAATGAGCCTTGCGAAAATGCCGAATTAATTAATTCAAAGTTTATTTTTTGAGACCTATAGGCATACGTACAGTATTTTTGTGCGAATTGAAAACGCTATCAAGTGAACGGATCCTCACTTGTAAGCAAATTTAAAACTAGCTTTTTAAAAAAAGCAAGGAGTGTTATTCATGGAAAAAGTAGCTTTATGGAGAAAGGGAGACTTTGCTGCTTCCTTCGGTTTGTTCACTAACGTTTTGACAGACTTTTTGGTTATGATTTCATTATTAATTGGTGTAGTTGGGATGCCAAAAGAATTTGTTTATAAACAAATTGTTCCTGGCTTTGGATTTGCTGTATTGCTTTCTGGTATTATGTTTGCTTATTTTGCTTATAGATTAGCGAAGAAAACAGGTAGAAAAGACGTTACGGCATTACCATCAGGTTCTAGTTCACCTGGTATTTTTCTTATCGTATTTGTCATTATGCTTCCTTTATATCATCAAACACAGGATGCTGCTTTCACAACAACAGTTGCGATCCTTTGGGTTTTTGTTGAGGCTCTAATTTTATTAATAGGTGCATTCTTAGGGGAAACGATTCGAAAGGTCGTTCCAAGAACTGTATTGCTTGCAGCTTTAGCAGGTTTGGCATTTGTATTCTTAGGTATGAACCCAATGCTACAATCATTTGAAATGCCTGTAGTAGCATTTGTTGCATTTATCCTTATTTTCATGAACTGGTTAAGTAAACATCCAATATTTACGAAAATACCTACGGGTTTATTATTGATAGTAGTTGGAACTGCCATTGCTTGGATTGCTGGATATCAAAATCCTGCAGATGTTACTGAAGCTCTAAAATCATTTGGCTTTAATCCTCCATTGTTGCATTTAGATGGATTCGGCGACAGTTTTAGCGCTGCTTTACCATATTTATTAACTGCTATACCTCTAGGATTATCAAACTACATTTTTAATCTAGAAAACGTTGAAGCTGCTGCTGTTTGTGGTGATGAGTACAAAACGAGAGACGTTATGATTACAAACGGTGTTTGTTCTGCAATTGGTGGCCTTTGTGGTAACCCATTCCCAGTAACTGTATATGTAGGACATGCTGGTTGGAAAGAAGTTGGTGCAGGATTAGGTTATTCTATTGCTAGCTCTGCTGCCATATTCCTGATTTCAATCTTTAGTCTTATGGGTCTTTTACTAGCAGTTGTTCCAATTGCTGCTATTGTTCCGATGCTCGTGTTTATTGCGATTGTAACAGGGGTTCAAGTTGTTAAAGAGAGTCCGAAATTTGAAACTCCAGCTATCTTTATATGTTTCTTCCCATGGGTTGCTACTTGGGCACTTACTGCTGTAAATAATGCAATATCAGCTACAGGTATGTCAGTAGGGGAAGGCGCAGGTCAAGTTTCTATACATGCCATTAACAACGCTGGACTTTTCTACGAAGGCTTGGCTGCTTTAGGTAATGGTGCTCCTATTACGAGTGTGCTTTGGGGCTGTATCGCTGTATTTACTATCCGTAACACGCCTATTCCAGGTATCATAACTGCATTGCTAGCCGCAGTTCTATCATTTGTTGGTGCGATTCATACAAGCACTATCGGATTTGCACAAGATATGGCTATGCCTTTCGTTTGGGGATATCTACTAATTGCAGCATTCTTAGCTTATAAGCATTTTGTAAATAAAAAAGATAATATTGGTCCTGTTACAGAGTAAAACTGAAGCTCGAAGTGAGAGTTTATCATCTTGTATTTAACATCTTTTAATAGAAATAATTCGAAAACTTTGGGAGGGTTATTAGATGGATTACATGAAATTAGCTGTTGACGCTACTATTGAAGGTATGGATAAAGGACATGGTGGCCCATTCGGTTCAACGATCGTTCGCAATGGTGAAGTAATTGCAGCTGTTGGTAACACAATGATGAAAGACATTGATGTTTCAGCTCACGCAGAAATGGTTGCTATTCGTGAAGCTACGAAAAAATTAGGAACATTCGATTTATCAGATTGTGAGATTTATGCAACTTGTGAGCCTTGCCCAATGTGTATGGGAGCAATTATCTGGGCTGGTATTAAAAATGTTTACTATTGCAGTACAAATGAAGATGCTCATGTTCATGGTTTCTCTGATAAACACCTTCGCACTTATTTAAAGGGTGAAGATGATAGTGTTGTTAACATGATTAAAGTGGAAGACAGAGAAGATTGTGATTACTTATGGGAGCACTTTCATAAAATAAACGAAAAGAAATAATGGTCGTTGTCTATTAAACTTTAATGCTTCATACATCCGGCGCTATTCTTTTTAGTGCCGGATTTTGTTTTTTTTACTAATTTTATAGAAGGTGAATAGAGAAGTTAATGAAAACAGAAAATAACTATTTAGGTACGATACAATGGTTTGTTTATTTATTAGCTAACTCAATCGCGCTTCCTATCGTTATTGGAAATATCTATCATCTATCGGAACAAGACATATCGTCTCTTATGCAGCGGACGTTCTTTATTGTTGGCCTAAGTTCATTTATTCAAGCGAAATTCGGTCACCGGTATCCAATAGCGGATGGTCCAGCTGGTTCTTGGGTTAGTATTTTTGTAATTTATGCGAGTGTTAGTTTGCAGCAAGGAAACACATATGTAGAAACGCTTCAAATTTTAGGAGCAGGATTATTATTTGCTGGCCTATCATTGTTTTTATTAGGTATAACAAAATGGGTTAGACATTTGCTTTTTCTTTTTTCTCCAATTGTTACCGGGATTTTTCTATTTATATTAGCGATTCAATTAAGTGGTGTATTTTTTAATGGGATGCTATTGAGTAGTAATAACAGTGGTCAATTGGATATTATTAGTTTTTTATTATCAATGTTAGTATTTTTTCTTATCTTAATTTTAAATACGAAAGGAAAAGGGTGGGTAAAGAGTTACTCCATTCTAATCGGAATATTGATTGGTTGGTTTTTATTTGCTGCTTTAGGCAATGGAGCTACTTCTAGGACTATCTCACCTGAACTAATTAAACTTCCAGAAGTTTTTGTGTGGGGGTTACCAAACTTTAATGGTGGTATGATTGGTACTGCAGTATTATTTACTTTTCTGTTACTTTCTAATACATTTGCAGCAATTTCCGCGGCTGAAGAAGTCATCCCTCATAAGAAAAAGTCTTTACAAGAGAGACTTCATTCAAGTACATGGGTAGGAGGTATCTCTCATTTTCTGGCAGCTATATTTTCTACTATTCCAGCAGTCCCTTTACCAGCCACTGCTGGCTTTGTAAAGCTGACGAAGCAATACCGCATTCTACCGTTTTTACTTGCATGTGGAATATTAATCCTCACTTCACTATTTCCTGGTATTGTAGGTGTTTTAGCATCATTGCCTTTGCCTGTTGCCAGTGCAGCACTACTGGCAACTCTGATTGAGATGTTGGGCATTGCTTTTCGTTCACTGACAAAACAACCATTGAATGAGCGAAATATAACGATTATATGTGTGGCTG
The DNA here is from genome assembly GCA_023387295.1 of Bacillota bacterium. Lineage (GTDB taxonomy): Bacteria > Bacillota > Bacilli > Bacillales > Cytobacillaceae > Cytobacillus. Next base: position 4,317 of record JAEWIG010000299.1, read on the forward strand.
TCCTATTTGGTATAGGATTTATGTTTCTACCTGAGGGAACGTTTAACGGGTTACCAAATATCATACAGCATATTTTCTCAAATGGCTTATTAATCGGCACATTTCTGGCGATTGTTCTTGATCAGCTTTGGAAGAATAAAAAGTCATTCCATTAGCAGTTGATTCTAATATGTTTCACAGCGAAGAGAGCCTTCTATTTGAAGGCTCTCTTCGCTGTGAAACATATTGTCGTTGGATTCACTGAACAAGTATAACGACTAGCAGTAATTTTAAGTAATTCATAATTGAGAAACCTAAGTAATTATTGAAAATAATATAATTACCGTAATAAATCAATTTATTAGAAAAACATTTCTTCTTAGTTAGAATTTCTATTATTGAAATGAGTGAAGAATCATATGTTTGTACAAACTACTGTTAGTGCTTTGAAAAGAATAAATCATTAAGTACAGAAAAAGTGGTTATATTTTCTTGACAAACAAAATAACTATAATATAATAATAAATGTTGAATTAGAATTATTATAGTTAACTCGAAAGTTCGCAGGAAGCGGAGTAATCTATTTATAATTCTCATTACTTACATCAAGGAGGAATTTAATTATGTTACTAATTGGTACAGAAGTATTACCGTTTAATGCATCAGCTTTTCATAATGGAGAATTTATCGAGGTTTCTGAAGAAAACTTTAAGGGCAAGTGGAGTGTAGTTTGCTTCTATCCAGCTGACTTTACATTTGTATGCCCAACTGAACTTGAAGATTTACAAAATCAATACGCTACTCTTAAAGAATTAGGAGTTGAAGTATATTCTGTTTCAACAGATACTCACTTTACACATAAAGCATGGCATGATAGCTCAGAAGCTATTGGCAAAATTGAATACATTATGATTGGTGACCCTACACTAACAATCTCAAGAAACTTCAATGTACTTGTTGAGTCACAAGGTCTTGCTGCTCGTGGAACATTTATCATCGATCCAGATGGTATCATCCAAGCTGTTGAAATTAACGCAGACGGTATTGGCCGTGATGCAAGTACTCTTGTAAATAAGATTAAAGCAGCACAATATGTTCGTAACAATCCAGGTGAAGTTTGCCCAGCTAAATGGCAAGAAGGTGCTCAAACACTTAAGCCAAGCCTTGACCTTGTAGGGAAAATTTAAGGAGTAAGTTAAAATGATACTAGATGCAGATATAAAAGCACAATTAGCCCAATATCTTCAAATGATGGAGGGTGATGTACTACTCAAAGTTAGCGTAGGTTCCGATGACGTGTCTACTGATATGCTAGCTCTAGTCGATGAGTTAGCTACAATGTCGTCCAAAATTAAGGTAGAAAAAACACAATTGCAAAGAACACCGAGCTTTAGTGTAAACCGGATCGGTGAAGATACAGGGATAACTTTTGCTGGTATCCCTCTAGGTCACGAGTTTACTTCATTAGTATTGGCATTATTGCAAGTTAGCGGAAGACCACCAAAAGTTGATCAGAATGTAATCGATCAGATCAAAAAAATTCAAGGTGAATATCATTTTGAATCTTATATTAGCCTTAGCTGTCATAATTGCCCTGATGTTGTACAGGCACTAAACTTGATGAGCCTTCTCAACCCTGGTATTTCACATACAATGATTGACGGAGCTGCATTCAAAGCTGAGGTAGAAAGCAAAGACATTATGGCAGTGCCTACTGTTTACTTAAATGGTGAACCTTTTAGCAGCGGTCGTATGACACTGGAAGAAATTCTTGCGAAAATGGGGAGTGGCCCCGATGCTTCAGAGCTTGCTAATAAAGATCCGTACGATGTTCTTGTAGTGGGTGGCGGTCCGTCAGGTGCAAGTGCTGCGATTTATGCGGCACGTAAAGGTATTCGCACAGGGATTGTTGCTGAACGCTTTGGCGGTCAGATTATGGATACGATGAGCATTGAGAACTTTATCAGTGTAAAACAGACAGAAGGTCCAAAGCTTGCGGCAAGTCTTGAAGAGCATGTAAAAGAGTATGATATTGATGTAATGAATTTACAACGTGCAAAACGTTTGGAAAAGAATGAATTCATTGAGCTTGAATTAGAAAACGGTGCAGTCCTTAAGAGTAAGACTGTCATCATTTCAACAGGTGCTCGTTGGCGCAATGTTGGTGTACCTGGTGAAGAAGAGTTCAAGAATAAAGGGGTAGCGTACTGTCCTCATTGTGACGGTCCGTTGTTTGAAGGAAAACGCGTAGCGGTTATTGGCGGCGGTAATTCTGGTGTTGAAGCGGCAATTGACTTAGCTGGAATTGTGAAACATGTAACGGTTCTTGAGTTTGCCGATGAGCTGAAAGCAGATGCGGTATTACAGGATCGCCTATATAGTCTTGAAAACGTAACGGTCTTAAAGAACGTTCAAACGAAAGAATTTACCGGCACTGATAAATTAAATGGTATTTCTTACATTGAGCGTGAAACGGGAGACGTTAAACATATTGAATTAGAAGGTGTATTTGTTCAGATTGGACTTGTACCAAACACCGATTGGTTGGGCGAAACGGTTGAACGTACGAGAATGGGTGAAATCGTTGTCGATAAGCATGGTGCTACAAACATACCAGGTGTGTTTGCTGCAGGCGATTGTACGAATAGTCCATATAAGCAAATCATTATTTCTATGGGATCAGGTGCGAACGCAGCGCTAGGTGCATTCGATTATCTAATCCGAAATTAATAAACGTTCATTAATGGGATGGAACGTTAATAACAATTAACTATCATGTTTAATGAAAAGTCGCTGTTACGATCTGACTGATCGTATAGCGACTTTTTTCTATTTAGTATTTTTGCCCTTGAGAAACTCTTTTAGCCCAATGTTAAAAGTATAAATGCGTGAAAAAAGGTTGCTGTATACCCACTTGCTTCTTAAATGTTAAGATGGTCAAGGTAGTATTTGTTAGGGAGGCAGTTTAATGGAGCAACAGAGAATTAACGAATTGAAATTGGGCGAACGAGGAGCCATTATTAGTATTATTGCTTATCTTATCTTATCCTCATTGAAGCTATTTATTGGGGCTGTTGCCAACTCAGAAGCATTAAGAGCAGATGGATTAAATAATGCTACAGACATCATTGCCTCCATTGCGATTTTGATTGGGCTGAGATTCTCACAAAAGCCAGCCGATGATGATCATCCATACGGACATTGGAAAGCAGAAACGGTTGCTTCCTTGATTGCTTCTTTTATTATGGCAGGTGTAGGGATTCAAGTTTTATATGCAGCCATTTCCTCCATTTTTATCGGTAATCATGAATCACCCGACCTTATTGCGGCATGGACTGGATTTTTTAGTGCGATCGTCATGTATTTCGTTTATCGATACAACCGAAATTTAGGTAGAAAAATAAATAGTCAAGCTGTAATGGCGGCGGCTAAAGATAATCTTTCCGATGCTTGGGTTAGTATTGGAGCTGCTGTTGGAATAATTGGAGCACAATTTCATCTTCCATGGTTAGATCCAGTTACAGCCGTTATCGTTGGCATTCTTATATGTAAAACAGCATGGGATATTTTTCGCGATGCGACACATCAATTAACAGATGGTTTCGATGAGGAAATGATGGAATCTTATAAAATGACAGCTTTAACAGTGACAGGAGTCAATTATGTAAAAGAAGTTCGCGCGAGAAAATATGGGAATAATTGTGTTGTGGACATTGTTATATTAGTAAGTCCTAATATAGATATTCAAGAGGCCCATGATATCTCAACAGAGGTTGAAAATATTTTAATAAATGATCATGGAGTTTTCGATGTTCATGTTCATGTAGAACCAAATTAATTATAAGATTGTAGTGAGTTGTCCTTAAGTCAGAAATCTGCCTAAGGGACAACTTTTTTGTATGTAAATTAAATCGTCGTCGGATTCATTGAACAAGCCTCGATGTTAACGAAGTAATCGTAAGCGCAG
>JAEWIG010000301.1 GCA_023387295.1 Bacillota bacterium
ATCCGATTGTTCCAGAAACCGCAACAGCCGCTCCTGTTAAAATCGAGCCTGCAATTAAAATCATCAGTTTTCTTTTCTGGACATTGACCCCGATATGCTGAGCTCTCTCCTCGCCAAAAGACATGGCATTCAGTTCATTGCTGTTAATTAACAGGAGAACCGAACCGATGATAAAAAACGGGATAATAATCTTGATATACGCCCAGCCTCTCATGGAAACACTGCCGAGTAACCAGCCAATAATTTGTCTAAGTTCTTCACCGGTGAGGGCAATCATTAAGGAAATCAATGCACCTAAAAAAGAACTAAAAATAATGCCCGTTAAAATGATCGTCTCCACTTTCATCGAACGTTCAATTTGCCGGGCAAACAATAAGACTAAAAATATCGTGATAAAAGAGAAAATAATACTTAATAATGGCAATGTAAATAGACCGGCAAACGGAATGGAAAGTCCGAAGAAAAGGGTAATCACTGCTCCCACCGAGGCACCAGAAGAAACACCAAGTGTATATGGGTCAGCGAGCGGATTCCTTAATAAACCTTGAAAGGCGGCTCCCGCAATTGCGAGAGACGCCCCAACTAATCCTGCCAAAATAACTCTTGGAAGTCGAATATTCATCACAATATTCGTATACATGGCATCAATATTTTCATTAGGTGAGAAGCGGAAAATTTCTGCACCGATAATCTTTATGATGTCCATGGGCGGAACAGATACCGTTCCGATCGAAATCCCGAGTAGCATGGCTATGATTAGAAATGCTGCTGCAGTGATATAAGCAAATACTTTATTATTTAAATACTTCAGGGTAAATCGCTTTTGCAAGTTCCTCTACTCCTTCGACAAGCCTTGGGCCTGTGCGGGTTACCTTATCAGAATGTACATCAAACACTTGCTGATTTTTAACGGCGCTAATATCCTGCCATCCGTCTCGACTAACTACATTAGCAACCGGATCTTCTGTGTAATAGCCATGAGTTGTAATGATGACGTCTGGATTGCTTTTAATAATCGCCTCTGGATCCATTTTTGGCCAGCCTTCTTCTGTAATAACATTATCTGCATGAAGCATTTCTAACATTTCATTAATGAATGTATTAGCCCCAGCAGCATAAATTTCTGGTGCTGGTGAAATTTCAACAAACACCTTTTTACGATCTGCATCTTTAATTTCTTGAGCTTTTGCTTTGATTTCTTCAAGCTTTGTCTTCATTTCAGAAACAATCTTCTCTGCTTCTTCCTTCGCACCTGTTGCTGTACCAATCATATTTATTGAATCATATACTTCTTCAAAGTTTTTCGCATCATTCACAACAAGGACCGCAATACCAGCATCACGCAGCTGCTGCAAGCCTTCAACAGAGTTATGGGCACTTGATGCATGAGCAAGCACAAGATTTGGATTTAATGAGATAATTTTCTCTACATTAAACTCCATGCCCCCAACTTTTTCTTTTTCAGCTACTTCTTCTGGATAATTATCATAATCGTTTACACCGACTACTTCAGTTCCTAATCCTAAAGCAAACGCAATTTCTGTATTACTTGGAATTAGTGACACAATTCGTTCAGGCTTCGCTTCAATAACGACTTCATTATCTATAGCATCTTTTATCGTAACAGGAAAAGCTGCTTCTTCCTTCTGTTGTTCTTGCTCCGTATTTTGCTCTTGCCCTGCATTTTCTTTCGGTTTATCTGCATTATCTCCACAGCCAGCTAAAAGACCAATTGCTAGTAAGAGTGCGAACATTAGTGAATAAAGTTTTTTCAATTTTTTTCCTCCTCATGTACTGATAAAATGTAATAAAAAAACATCTCCACACTTGAGATGGAGATGTTTGAGAAAGGTATCTTAAAAAAGAAAGTTAACCTGTCAAACACCTCCTATCCTCGTAGGCATAATAGTGCTTAGTAGAAACAGGCAGGTCTCCTGGCTCATGGTCATCGCTTTTCTACGCCTTCCCATACAATTTGTACAGTGGCCCTTGATGCAGTAAGCTCCCATTTACAGTGGCGGGACCGCGTTGGATTTACACCAACTTCCCTTTTAAGTCTTCAAAAAATCGAAAACACCCATTCTAAACTATGTATGAAATTTTCCGCTAACTTCGATTATACACAATTATTTTATAAGTTGTGTATTTTATTTTCGTCAAAAAAATCAAGTTACTGAAAGTATTGAGAAAGTTGTTGATGTATCTCGGAACTAATCGATATTTATCAAACACTGGTCAATATTACTATAATATCAACCGATTTATGCTACTTTTCCTATGATTCATATTCATTTTATCCATAGTGACAGTGATATATGCAAACTTCTCATTTCCTAAATTAGTTGCTGATTATCTTCCATATTCTTGTTTTTTTATCAAAAACGAGCTTTGCTGCACATGATTGCTCTACTATGCGCTCATATTCATCGTACATATCATCCATATTGGCAAAATCACCGATCACCCAAATAGGGATTTCAATCCGAGCTCGGTTTTGTTCAGCATCCTTAATGGAAAGCAGAACGCCTTCCTTCATAAAAGATTTTAATGAAGAAACAATTTCATTTGCGATCGGAGGAGATGGCTTTGCTTTCTTAAAGCCAAACAAAGTTCGCTCAACCTTGATTTTATCCACTTTCATCGGAATAACTGTACCAAGCATTTTGTAAAAATAATTGAAATTACGGTAATACGTTTTATTCATAAAGCCATCATCATGAGCTAAATAAACATACTTGTTGCTTAACTGATTATAAAATGGTGGCTTCAGATGGTCCTTCATATGACCGAGATAAAGAAGTTCTGCAATCCCCTGCTCTGACAGTTCATTCAGTGCGTCTTCCTCTTCAAAATCAATCCAGCAAAAATCCCCATATCCGTATACATCATCTTTCATCAGCTTCTCTAGTCTTTCAGTTGAAACATATTCATGCAAAGTATGCCTGTTGAAATCACCCTCATCAAAGCGGTGTTTTAATAATAATAAATTATTTAATGATTCGTATAAGGAATCTGCAAACTCTGCAAACTCAATTCCATATGTAATGGCGAATTGCTCCCGCTCATTCAAGTGGATGTAGATGATATCACGAATACTATGGTTCCTATTTTTCAACTTTGAAACCTCCGAACTCTTAATTAAAGCACTTTCTTCCAAATATTATTCTCATTGATATACTAACACAGCAAGTCTAATCCTTTTTCACTATTTTAACTATCTCATTCATTTTATATTACACTTATATCATATCGCCATTTCAATCAGTAGCAAAATTTTTTATAATGAACAATGTAAGCTATAAGTAATGCAAGTAGTGCACATAACTAAATATAGTTTGCTTCCATTCAGATGAAAGGAGCGTGAATCATTTGATTCAAAAAATGACAGAAAATCAAATCTCTCTTCATATCATTAAAACATTAAAAGAAAATAAGAAAAAAGATTTCGAAGCAATCTTGGATGAACTACATCCATATGACATTGCTCAAATATATGAAGACCTTCCAGAAAAGCATAAAACAAGATTCTTGCTTTTTATGAACATTGACAGCCTTGCTGATTTAATTCAAGAACTTAGCAAGGACGCACAGCTTGATGTGTTAAATAAGCTCGGTATTGAAAAAACAGGTAAAGTTCTCGATTTAATGGACAATGATGACTTAGCGGTCCTCCTTGATGATTTATCGCCTAAGAAAATCGCTTCCCTCCTTTCTGGGATGAAGAAAAGCGAATCACAAATTGTACAGGATATTATGAATTATCCTCCCGAAACAGCGGGAAGATTAATGACGAATCGATTTGTCTGGATTCGAGATTATTACACGGTTATCGAAGCCGTTGGCAAACTGAAAACATTTGCTGATTTTGCTGAAACAATCAATTACTTGTACGTGATTGATCAAGATAGGAAGCTTGTTGGTGTTGTTTCATACCGCGACCTTCTGATTGCTGACCCTGACGAAGTGATTCGCAACGTTATGTATGAACGTGTCATTTCCGTAAATGTTGATACGGATCAGGAAGAAGTAGCAAGAATGATTGAACGATATGACTTTCTCGCCATTCCCGTCGTCAATGAGGAAAATGTATTAATGGGGATTGCTACCGTTGATGATATTATCGACGTTGTGATTCAAGAAGCGAATGAAGATTTTGAAAAGCTTTCTGCTACAGGGAAATCGATTGATTTTGAAACGAAGGCCTATGTTGCTGCATACCGCAGACTCCCGTGGTTAATACTCCTTTTATTTATCGGGATTTTGTCTGGAAGTATTATTAGCGGATATGAAGATACATTACAAAAGGTTGTTGCTCTAGCATTTTTTATGCCAATGATTTCAGGAATGACGGGTAACACGGGAACACAATCTCTCGCTGTTGTTGTTCGGGGACTCGCATCACATGATATTGATAAAAAAGTGGTTACCAAGCTCATTTTACGAGAATTTTACGTTAGTTTAATTATTGGCTTAATTTGCGGAATTATTATTTCATTAATTGCATTCTTCTGGCAAGGGAATGCGGTTTTAGGTGCAGTGGTAGGTTGCTCGCTCTTTTTCACACTTATTATTGGAACATTAGCGGGGACTATTATTCCTCTTATTCTCTATCGTTTTAACATTGATCCAGCCGTTGCATCAGGGCCACTCATTACAACGTTAAATGATATTTTTTCACTTGTTACCTATTTTGGTATTGCAACGATGTTTATCCATTATTTAATGTAAAGCACGGATATTTTGTCCGTGCTTTTTTCTTTAGACTCTTTTCGCATATATTGTTGTTTTTGCCTTCAAATTTTGCCCGTTGATTGTTAAATAAAAGTGGCACTAAAAGCATAGAACTTTACGAAAACAACCTTTACACAATCGTCGTCAGCTTCATTGAACAAGCCTCGATGTTAATCGTAAGCGCAG
>JAEWIG010000324.1 GCA_023387295.1 Bacillota bacterium
AGATAACTCGTTTCAACTCAACATGACGGTTTTCATTCCGAGTTTTAGTTAATCAGTTGTAATTGCTTAATAGCAATTCTCCTATTTCGTGCTTTGGCACTTATAAGGAAACGTTTCGCACAGTACATTTCTTCACAATATCTTTCTTGATTTAGCATGATACTGTCTTCCTCGAAAATCTGGACCTACAACGAAAAGAGAGCACTAATCTATGTTCCATGATTACGCCCGATTCTGGAAGATACAACTATAAAACAAACGTGACCTTTTCTTATTTTTTGCAAAATAAATACCATTTCGTAACAACCATTAGATACTGGAGTATCTTTAAAATCGCTTTTGAAACATAGTATGTCCATCACTAGTACCTACTTTTTCAAAACCATTAATAAGATAAAATTTATTTAGATTAAAGTTATTCTCTAAGCAATCCAATCTTAACGTATTTTTCCCTTCATTTTTAAGATAAGTTTCAAGCCATTTTAAAACGTCTTTTCCTAAGCCAGAACCAATTTTAGAATAGGGTAGGGCCAATCTATGGAGGTATACAGCATCATCATTTAATTTTCCCCAGATATGTTGGTCCCATTGACTTTGTATCTGATACAGCGTAAAGGTAGCCGCAATCTCTCCATTTCTTTTAACTATAAAAGTTTCTTTATTATTTATTCCTTGTCTTATTTCGTCATCTTCCCCTCCACCTGCTAGAAATCCCCATTGTTCGATTTCCTTTTCTTTTAACCATTTTGCAACATCTTTTAAAAGATCAAGTATTTGGTTTGCTTCTTTACTAGTTGCTACAGACACTTCATAACCGATTAACAAAGACACTAAGTCATTTTGCATTTCTATTCCCCACAATCTTTCAATATATCACCCTGATTTTCTCAAACAATTCTCAACTTTTGAAAATCCATTAGTTTAATAAGAACTCAAGGATAATGCTTCATTTAAAATTACTTTTGATAGTTCATGGTCATTCATTACAAACGGAATTTCGGAAGGTTCAACCCAAATTCGGGTAATCGATTCATGTTCACGAAGAAAAGGTAAGCTTTCAGTGACATCCATTCTATAAAAAACTTGATAGGCTATTATTGGATATTTCCCTTTTGGATCGAATAGAGGATCCTTTTCGTGGCTTACTTCTATTGCACCTAAATATTGAATAGTGCCTTTCACATATCCTTCCTCATAAACTTCACGACATAAAGCTTCCTCCATTTTTTCTCCAGGGTCTATGTGTCCACCAGGAAAATTAAAGCCTCTATTTTTAATATAAGCTAATAAAACATTCCCTTCTCTAAAGCATATAGCATGAACACTTGTTACAATTGTTGATTTAGTTATATTCATAAAGGGATGCCAAGTAAGCTTCACATAGTTTCCACCCCAGTCTACAAAAATAGGCTTCATTCCATTTTTGTCACTAGTATCACAAAGTTCCATCAAAATGACCCCCGATATACATAAACATTCTCAGCAAATATAACTTCGATTTTTAATTTGAAATTCCTTCTGCTGCTGACAATCTGACCTTTTAATTAAAAAAAGACGCGTTCCTAAATAAACGCGCCCTATAATTGAATTAGTCTTTTAAATTTATTTACTCCTTTTCAGTTAATAATTTCTCTGCAAGTTTTACATTTTCTTTTAGATAGACTGGTATTTCTGTGTGAGTTAAAATCTCAAGAATTGTCATCCATAAGACTTCACTAACTTCTTCAATACTTTTTGCATAAGGTTCACCTGATTGATGGTGACAAAGAAAAACTATATCTATTACATTAAGTCCTAAATCAGTAACAAAAGAGGAACTATTTACATATCTTAGACTTGTTAATTCTATTCCAACTTCTTCAAAAATTTCTCGTTGTAAAGTTCTTTCTAAAATATCAGAAGAAATCCCTCAATTTCACATTTTCCACCTACAAGAGAAAGAGTACCTCCTGCATGTTCCTCTTTTTCACTTCTAAGTATTAAAAGCCATTTTCCATTTCGATGAATTGCACCTTCTACATTTACTATAAACATAAATTATTCCCCCAAGTAAGGTAGTGATTTATTAATATGTTTCTTTATATATAAGCTCTTCTTCTCCTATACTTCAACAAAAAAGCTATTCTCCTTCTTGAAGAATAGCGCCCTATTATGAAAATTCACCCTGTATGATAAACATCATGACTATTGCAAAGTAGCCAAAATTTCATGCATTTTTTAATCGACTAGAGGATAAAATTTTTTTTCTGCATCGGCCGTGGAGTTTCCACCAAAAAATTCAGTACCAGGGCAAGTTTTGATATTATGTCCTTGACCTGCATCTAGCACTCTTTCTCCTGTGTTGATATCCCACCAGTGATGATATGTGATAGTGTCGACCGTTGGTTGCAAGCCGTATTTCAACATGAGCAAGGCGGTAATGGTAATAATGGTTTCCCTTTGCTCGGCTGTCATGTGCTCAGCATCGAAGTTTCCGACGTTTTCAATCGCTAACGCATCTTTTTCGATTTCGTGCATGACAGTTTTATTTTGCAGACCAAATGAACCTTCGGGAGGTGTGTTGAACGGTCTACCGAGTGCCACTGTACCTTCAGGGAATGTGGTCAATTGCTGACTGATATCGCTCCAATTCATGCCTGTAACATGTGATGCTGTTGGACCTTACCCACTCTTCTTGTGAATTTTTGATTAAAAATCCAGTCTTGAAATTCCTCTCTTGACATCAGGAAAAATTGTCCTTGCATTCTGAGCTTTTTTGGAGTTATTTTTAACTTTTGACCGACATTAATCATATTCGATGTAAGGCTATTTGCTGATTTGATTAATGGAACCGTGGAGTTAAAGGTCTGAGAAAGCTCCCAGAGCGTGTCACCGGGAACAACTTCGTAATCAATGGGTACTCTTAACTTTTGCCCTACTAATAGTAGATCTGTTTGTAATCCATTGATTTGTTTCAGGTCCTCCACTGTCGTCTCTTTAGGGGGTTATGATAATTCTTATCATTCTCTGAAATATGGTCTAGCCATCAATGAAGTTATTAACCCAATAATAGCAATAACTAAGCAAGAAAATAGGAACACTTGAACCCCCATTGTCTTAAATGCTATAGCAGTAATTAGACCATCTATGACCAAAATGATCACTCCTATATTTATGGAAAATGCATTTGATATAAATTGTGCCAACAAGTCTGTTCCACCAGTGCTTGCCTTATACCGAAGCATAACACCTACCCCAACCCCAATAAAAACTCCACCTAAAAATACACTAGGAAAAATAGATAATGAAAATTGAGTTCTTATAGGAGCTAACAAATCAATAAATACCGAAGCGACAATTAAACCAAGGAAGCTATTGTAAAAGTAAATCCGTTCTCGAAACCAACTATATATACCTAGAGGAATACTAAAAAGGAACATAGAAACACCTGTTGGAAAACCAAAATAATAATGAATGATCAGTGCAATTCCAGTTACTCCTCCATCCAATAATTTATGAGGTACTAAGAAGCCGTTTATTCCAATCCCTAACAATAGACTTCCAATAAGAATAGCAATTATTTTCTGAATAATATTCGATCACCTATTATATTAATTTTGTTAATTATTATATGTATCCAAGCTCAAATTTTAGAATTAAGAGTACCGCAAATATTCCGGAATTTTTTTTCGATTTGCAAATATCGACATAAAAAAGCCTAATTTCTCACTTACAATAATAGAGAAATTAGGCTTTTTATTTAACTACGTAAGCTACCCCTTAACCATGGACGGTTTCGATAAGGACCGATTGGAATTTGTATGAGACTAGTTTTTCCTTTTGAATCTATCTTGTAAATCGCATCACTTGTTTTCGCATCAAACCCAAGGAGAGGGTGCCCTCCAAACCCAAGCGACGAAGCTATTAACAGCAATCTTTGCACGAACACCCCAGCTTCCATTTGTTGGATCCGATATCCTCTATAACCGAATACCTTCTTTAAGTGTTCCTTATCCCCTATTACATGGAGGCAAATTGGTACTTGGAGTAAGTTTACATTATATCCAGACATTCCGTTTTGAAGCTGTAGTCGATAATCTCCAAGCTCTATCTTTCGCAATAAATGAGAAGCACTGTCATAAGAATAAGCCCCATCTGGAATGCCCTCAACATTATATAAACAGACATTCAGGGAAACACGGGACTCTGTTTTCTCAAATGCATTCTCCAAATCGTTTCGATACGGAAAGCAATTTGCAGCCTCCTGTAGCAGAGTAGCTAGCTGTGACTGACTGACCTTTCCCAAAACAAAATCCATGCCTGGTGAAAAACGCTCTCTGGAGGCCGTTGCCAGATCAAATGACAACCGCTCCACATAAGGAAGAGCTACAGCTTCACTGTCATAACCTATATTCTCTTTCGTCTCAACCTTTCGAAAAACATTTATAGAATCAATCATAGATGCTTCATTTATCTTCGTTAAAAGCGGATATTCTGAAGTCCTCTTTGATCCTCCATATTCATGCTCCTGTAAGGCTGGCAACTCTCCACACAAATCTGTGGTAGTGAAATTTTTTTCAATTTCACCTCTACTCGTTGACCAATTTGTTGGTTCAACTGTTAACGGGATTACTACATACACACTCTCTTCTTGTTCGGAAAGCCCAAGCAGGTGATTAATAGCTCTATCAAGAAATTGGTAATACACACCTGATGCATAGCCAAAATTCTTTGCAACTTCCAATAACTGTCCAAGGAGCACACCAGCATCCAAACCTTGAAGACGATAAGAGAAATTATTATATTTAAAGAAATTTTTCCTGAAAATTGTTGATATAAAAACAGTTCCAAAACACGTTGACACATCAGTGCGATTTCCAAGTGCTTGTGCAATATACGTATCAAAATTCCCTTTACGTAGCAAAACTAAACGGTGATGTGCCAGATCATAATGGTAAACCCCAGCAGGGAGATCCTCCAGCTTTAAATACACATATATTTCGTTTGGGTATAACGCTCCACCAGATGGAACAAATCGCCTGTACGACTGAATAAAGTTAGCCGTATTTTCAGTAGAGTCCATTTCATTGACGGTCTGACAGTACTGAGTATGGCCAAATATATACCATAGAAAATGACCGATTGTGCGAAGGTCGGGCTTTACTGGTTCTCTCCTGTCTTCAAGCGTCAATGGCACTTCCAGAGATAACGGCACCACAGGGAGTTCACGGTAGAGCTTATAGGGTAATGGTGCCTGATCCCAATCCACTTCTTTGTTCTTTGAAATTACTTCGTCAATGTTAAAATGGAGATTGTACAGAAGTTCATCTAGACTCATTCTTCTTCCCCCTCACCCTGGCCTATGGAAACGGATGCGGATATGGATTGAGCTGTTCAAATGTCAACTGTTGCTCTACATACCCTAGTTCCATAGGTACCTTTAGCACCCTTTCTAACCCTGTCAGGCGTGTAAGATGGTGTCCGAATGTCATTGGCAACATGCCTGGAATAATCACTTTCACACAATACAGGTCATTTCGTTTTGTTTCAGGTGTTGTCTGGTCCACAACAATCACATCGAGTTTCAAACGACGAAACACTTGAAGAATATCCTTCAGATCATCCGTTAAGTCTGTATGCCTTGAACTCCATTTGTATTCCTCAGCAAACGATCTTAATGGACGATTGTTATCCAGTAAAAATCGCAGACGCTCTTCCGCCTGTGGCAAACCGTACAGCATGCCATGATCATCCATTTTTCTTACTAAGGAGGAATCATCCAACATTCGCTTATACTCTTCTTTTTTCGCCTCAAAATTCTTATCAAGCGTCAGCATCATCCCGGCTAATTCATGTACAGCACTTTTTACAGCACGTACCGGGTCTAAGTGAGCCCCGGCTGCACAAATAAGATTTAACCCTTTTTGTTTCCTGTTTTTTGCTATTGTTAATACACTTGGAATACCATTTTCCATGGTTGAGTTAAAAAAATGCAGATCATATTCTGCCACTGTCCGTACACGGTCAATCATCAGCTGCAATTCTGTATCATTTACTGAAGCAGGATCAAGACGTGGAAGTTTCAGCTGTGCGTACCAAGTCAACAAGAATGAATCTCGTTCCACCACTTCCATAATCCCGTAAAAAATAGCCTCCTCTAAGCTTCCACCTAATGCACATCCGTTGGAAGTTTCATAGACAAATCCCTGCCCACAGCCTAAGCTATAATAAGCGAGCAGCTCCGGGACTAAAATTGGACGCTCTTGTAAAAACGAATAGCCCCATACCCAATCCATTGAGGTATCCGGATTAAACGCTTTAAAAGGAAAGCCCGGCAGTGCATATTGTTCCTTTGCATGCACCCCAACCTGAATAGGATTAAGAGCTTGATGTGCCAGGTTGCGAAAACTGTCATGAACAACAGTTTGTTTACCGCTTGGAGATACACCGCAATACCGTTCTAACCCCTCCAAAATGGCTGTCAGTTCACTAACCGCATAAGAATGAGTTCGACCTCCTACCCCCTCATCTCCTGAGAACATTGGCAAATTGACACCTACATCAGCAAAAGGTGGCTCAAGGTCGAACATTTTTCCATTAAATAATCCCGTTCGCTCATCTAAATAGTCCTTGGCTAATACTTTGTTCAACTCATCTATTGAACGACAGCGATAATTGTCAAGGCTAATCTTTGGACTTGATAGCAGCGTAATTCGAGCCGAGGTCGGTGAATCTTCAGGTAAATGACCACAAACAGAACATGACGGATTAGGAAGAAAGGAATGCCAGGAACTTTTTAATGTTCTGAGATTAATTAAACATATATTCGTTTCTAAATTGGACTGGTTACCTTGCAGTACGTTCTGTACCTCCGCCACGAGGATATATGCCATTTGTAAAAGTCCTGTGCGTGATGACCATGGATCACTTGATAATTCTCCCTCTTTCATATGTCTCTGATCTATCTCCCACATTTGAATACGGTCACGTCCAGCCATTAGCCGCCGCTTATTGGCGCACTGTGAGCACCCCTGCTTATCTGGCTGAACGGTTGGTCCAAGTACGCCTTCACCAAATGAAACGTAACCTCGAAGCCAGGTAATGCCTAATGGTCGTAGCGCTTCTTCTGCTTTAAGATGAATGGAAGGTTTCCAAGTATCGTGCAAAACTAGTACTAACTTTGGTGCGTCTGGAATATCTCCTGCGAAATCGGACCGACGTGTTATCTTGAATTGAGTAGACAGTTCCCCGCACACGTAGTCAGCTAATAATCCTTCCCCGAAAACTACGATCGCACTCAATTGGATTCCTCCTCTCGCAGCAACACTCCATACACTCCTGCTAAGCCCTCTTGTAAAAATGGTTCTAATGCTAAGTCATAGACTAGAACCCGCTTGCGATTCTTTTCTAAAAACTGTATAGCAGACTTTAAATCCTCAGATCGGGTTATAACTTCACATTTAGGAATTGGAATGCTTAGTGGTTCCTTTTGTTCTATTTTTATAATTGAAACCTCTAACCCTTGAGTCGTGTACGAGGTCGGCTTATTTTGTGATCTTATTAGCGCCTGTTTTAGTGCATTTCGTAATGAGCTTGTGATATTCAAATCCACACTGCCAAACCATTTACCGTTTATACAAACCCATACGACTGGGAACCCTGATACTTCCTCTCCCAAACTGATTATTGGGGACCCTTCCATCGTTGTTAGTGCCTGTAAATAATATCGGCAGTGTTCATCTTCTATCACGCTCAAATGCACCCTTGAAACTGAATACTCGTCCGTGACTAATTGCAGTTGTAGTTCTTTTTCCAAGCACTTCTGCAATCCACGGCTAACTCCTTCGGCTACGGTTTCTCCCGCTCCGATGCCAACAAATTGCTTTAAGTCCACCGTGTGACCTTCTGTCCTTTTTTGTATGGATAAATTCGAGACGAACTGTTCGGCTAATTGTGTCACGTATGCTTCTATCCCAACGAGACCTGCTTCCCTTCTCGCATCTTTATGCGTCAAACCTGTACCTATCATCTCTGGTAGCGACTTCGCAGGTCCATCAGATAATACGTCGACAGCCTGAATGCGGCATTGAGCCATCGGTAATTGCTTTAAGTTCCCCTCTTCCCAAAGATGAAAAATTCCTGATTGAGCTGATGTTAAATGGCCGAAATAAAGAAGTAAATCAGCAGGAACAGCCTTATTTATGCTCTGTTCAAGATGTAATTCTAAATCTTGAATCAATTTTGGAGACTCATGTCCTATCACTAACGGATGAGGGATGAAAGAATGCCAGCTTCCTTCCATTTTTTCTAGATCAAGTAGAAAAAATTGGTTATTCTGTTCGGACATACTCACTCTAGTAATCTCTTTAAACAACTCAAACACGATAACATTTGCTAACATCGCCCCTGCTATTGGAGAGTCAGTAGAGAAATGCTGATCTTTCGTAATCATTTGATTATGGAGACGACGCCACGCTGACTCCCAACAGCCCGTTGAGTCTGCATTCACCAAAGGTCCTGCCAGACCCACCTGTTGTAGGCAGATCGCTGGTATAAAC
>JAEWIG010000392.1 GCA_023387295.1 Bacillota bacterium
TTTTTTGTTGAATGACGTAAAAAAATATAGAAGCAATTGTAAGGAAAAGACGAAAGAAAAAAGAACGAAGAATTAGAGTGTAGGCAGGAAAATATGTCTGATTATAGAATTATTAAAAATATGTGGAGGAAAGTGGGGGAATGTGGTACATTGATATTAGAAAGTGGGGGTAGTGGGTATGTTCATGGGAGAATATCATCACAACGTTGATAATAAAGGCCGTTTAATTGTTCCTGCTAAATTCCGTGATGGCTTAGGTGAAACCTTTGTGTTGACACGAGGATTGGATCAATGTTTGTTTGGCTACCCTATGGATGAGTGGGAACTTCTAGAAGAAAAACTCAAAGGACTACCACTTACAAAGAAAGATGCCCGCGCATTTACCCGTTTTTTCTTTTCAGGTGCGACTGAATGTGAAATTGATAAACAAGGAAGAATAAATATTACCTCCCCGTTGCAAACATATGCAAAATTGGAAAAAGAGTGCGTCGTTTTAGGCGTTTCTAACCGAATTGAAATATGGAGCAAGGACATATGGGAAGACTATTTTGCTGGTTCTGAAGAATCTTTTGCAGAAATAGCTGAAAATATGATCGGGTTTGATATTTAAGAATACAGGAATAAAGGTGGACAACTATGTTTGAACATACAACCGTATTATTAAAAGAAACAGTAGACGGGTTAAATATTAAGCCGGACGGTGTTTATGTTGATTGCACTCTAGGTGGAGCAGGGCATAGTGAATTAATATTGTCCAAGCTCTCAGAAAATGGAAAGCTCTATGCGTTTGACCAAGATGATATTGCTATTGCCCATGCTAAAGATAAGCTTAGCCAATACGGGAATCGAATAACGATTATTAAAAGTAATTTTAAATATCTCCAAGAAGAGTTAGAAAAGATTGGAGTAAATGAGGTAGATGGGGTATTGTATGATCTCGGTGTTTCGTCCCCACAATTAGATACTCCTGAACGAGGTTTTAGCTATCATCATGATGCACCGCTTGATATGAGAATGGATCAAGAAGCCCAGCTTTCCGCTTATGATGTTGTAAATCATTGGAGTTATTCTGAGCTAGTAAAGATTTTCTTTAAGTATGGTGAGGAGAAGTTCTCTAAACAAATTGCTAGGAAAATTGAAGCAGCAAGAGAGGGTGCCCCAATAAAAACGACTGGAGAGCTTGTTGAGTTAATTAAAGAAGCGATACCAGCTCCTGCTAGAAGGAAAGGCGGACATCCTGCAAAGCGTGTTTTTCAGGCAATCCGAATTGCTGTAAATGATGAACTAGCTGTATTTGAAGATTCTCTCAAGCAAGCAATTGAAATATTAAAGCCAGGTGGAAGAATTAGTGTTATCACATTCCATTCGCTAGAGGACCGGATATGCAAGGTCACTTTTAAGAAAGCGAGTGAGTCACCTGACTTGCCTCATGGCTTGCCAATAATCCCAGATGAATATAAACCAATTATTAAACTGATTACCAGAAAGCCGGTACTCCCTTCTGAAGAGGAGTTAGAATACAATAACCGAGCTCGATCAGCAAAACTAAGGATTGCAGAAAAACTATAAGTTCTTTTTAGACTATAAATGAAATGGAAACCGGAGGGGAAGAAATGGGTAATTTAGCACGAAAATATCAGCAAGAACAACAGTATGAACAACAGAAACAATCGGTTAAGATTCCTCAAAAGGTAAAGGTTAAAAATCCGTGGCTTTCCCCTGGTGAGAAGATATTAGGGTTAGTTTTTACAGGAATCGTATGTTTTGGAGCTGTACACATTGTTTCAAACCAAGCAGCAATCTATGAAATCAACAAGGAAATTCAAGATACGAAAGTGTCCATTCAGGAGCAGACAAAGGTAAATGGAGACCTAGGAATGCAAATTAGTGAGTTGAGTACATATGAGCGGATTTGGGAAAAGGCGAAAGAGTTAGGACTAAAACTTAATGAGAATAATGTAAAGGCTGTGCAAAATCAATGATAAAAAAGCAGCCAAATATTAATTTTGGAGCAGCAATCTTATTTGTGATATTTTGCCTGCTCTTTTTTGTCTTACTGTACCGCTTTATCTCTATTCAAGTAACTGGTGAGGTCAAGGGACAGCCTCTTGCTGCAAAAGCACAGCAAAAATATGAAAGAGAAAAGATTCTCGAAGCAAAAAGAGGCACAATTTACGACCGTAATGGTGAAGTAATTGCGGAAGATACAAATTCTTATAAGCTTATTGCCATTCTTGATGAAGAAATGACTACAAATGTTAAAAAACCAAGGCATGTTGTTGATCCTGAAAAAACAGCGCGTGAGCTTTCAAAAATTATTGATATGGAAGAATCTGAGATTTATAGAGTGTTAACAAAAGTAAATCCAAAAACAAATAAAAAATATGCTCAAGTTGAATTTGGGAAGGCAGGTCGAGACCTTTCTAATCAAACCAAGCGTGAAATAGAAGATCTTGAGCTTCCAGGTATTACTTTTATAAAAGATACGAAAAGGTTTTATCCTAATGGTGTTTTTGCCTCTCATTTAATTGGTTATGTCGAGAAAAAGGATACAGGAAATAATAAAACTGAAACAGTTGGGATGCTTGGACTTGAAAAGAGCCTAAATGATGTACTAACTGGAGAAAATGGTTCATTTAATTATGAAAGTGATATTTGGGGTTACTTACTACCAAATGGCAAAGAAAATGTCATCCCTGCAAAGGATGGCAAGGATATCTATTTGACAATTGATAAAAAAATCCAAACGTTTCTCGAAGATTCTATGAATAAGGTAGACGAGGAATATCAACCTGAGAAAATCATAGCTGTAGTAGCAGATCCAAAGACCGGAGAAATTCTTGCGATGTCACAAAGACCGTCCTTTCATCCGAGTACTAAGGAAGGTATTGAGAGTACTTGGCATAATGAAGTCATTGAAAACTCTTTTGAACCAGGTTCAACAATGAAAATTTTCACCCTTGCAGCTGCAATTGAAGAAGGAGTATTTAATCAAAATAATACGTTTAAATCGGGGCAGTATGCGATTGATAAAGTTTCTCGACCAGTAAGGGACTGGAACTATGGTCTTGGGTGGGGAACGATTACTTATCTAGAAGGTGTTCAACGTTCTTCAAACGTTGCTTTTGCTAAGATTGTTAAAGAGCAGATGGGCTTTGATACTTACAGAGAATATTTATCGAAATTTGGATTTGATCGAAAGACGGGAATTGAATTACCGAATGAAACGAGTGGGAAAATCCTTTATAATTGGCCAATCGAAAAAATTACGACTGGATTTGGGCAAGGTACAGCGATAACCCCTATTCAACAGGTTCAGGCGGCAACTGCCATAGCTAACGATGGTAAAATGATGCAACCTCATGTAATAAAAGAGATTGATGACCCTAATAAGGATGGTGTAGTTGAAGAAACAAAGCCTAAAGTCGTAGGAACACCGATTTCAGCAGATACGGCTAAACAAGTTAGAGATATTTTGGAAACGACAGTATCCTCACCAAAAGGGACAGGCTATAATTTCTATAGAATTGATGGGTATGAAATTGTAGGTAAAACAGGAACGGCTCAAATTCCGAATCCAAAGGGTGGTTATTTAGAGGGAAAACAAAATTATGTATTCTCCTTTTTAGGGATGGCTCCTAAAGATGATCCAGAATTAATTGTTTATGTGGCTGTTCAACAACCGAATTTAGCTGGCCATCAAAGCGGAGCGGAGCCTGTTGCGGAAATATTTAAGCCAGTTATGAAGAGTAGCCTGCAGTACTTAAATATTAAGCCTTTAGAACAAGCTGCTAAACAAGAACAAGAAGTTGATAAAGAACAAGCAGTTGAAAAAGTTGTTGGATTATCAACAGAAAAGGCTATTGAGAAGATAAATAGTGCAGGACTTACCCCTGTCGTAATTGGGAAAGGGAAGAAAATTATTAGCCAGGTTCCGAATGCCGATACAAAAATACTACCGGGAGAAAAAGTAGTAGTTCGTACGGAAGGAGCCATAACAATTCCTGATATGACTGGCTGGTCATTGAGAGATGTTATGAAAATAGCAGAAATCGGAAATTTACAATTAAACAAGGTTGGCAATGGCTATGTAATCAAGCAAAATATTAAACCAGGTGCTTCTGTTAAAGAAGGAGAATATTTAATTATTGAGTTTGAACCACCTGATCAAAAGTATTTAAAGAGTGAGGAAAAAGAGGAAGAAATAGATGGAGAAGTGAAAGAAGGGGAAGAACAAGTTGATGTAAGAGATTAAGCTCTAGTAAAGCCGCTTTCGCTTTTCTTTGTCTAGCTACGAGCGCCATCGGCTCGAGGTCTTAAGCCAATCCGTCAAGAAGGTTAAAGAACAACCTTCCTGACGGCTCGTCTTAAGCTTGTCGCCGATAAGCTTAGCGCTCTCCGCTTTTCTTATTCTATTCACATAGGTACAAGCATATATTAGAACGAGCCATAATCTAAGGGGGTTCGTTCTTTTATGCGTGTTTCGAATGTAACGGTTAGAAAACGTTTAACTGTAGCGTTAGTTGTTGGAGTTCTCATTTTTTTTGTCATTGATTTACGTCTCGGTTATGTTCAGTTTTTTCTAGGTAATGCTTTAATGGATGGGGCTAAAGAGTTATGGAGCAGAGACATCCCATTTGAGCCGCAACGTGGAGAGATTGTTGACCGGAATGGTGTTGCTCTTGCCACAAATGTTAGTGCTCCCACTGTGTATGTAGTTCCGAGACAGATTAAGGATGCAGAGAATACAGCAGCTGCATTAGCGTCATTATTAAATGTTTCAAAAGACAAAATTTATTCAGAAATTACGAAGAACTCGAGTAATGAAAGGATTACTGGTGGCAGAAAAATAAGCCATGAAAAAGCAAAGGAGATTAGAGCATTAAATCTTGATGGTGTTTATATCGGAGAAGACTCGAAACGTCATTACCCTTTTGGAAATTATTTATCACATGTCCTTGGATTTGCAGGGATCGATAATCAAGGATTAATGGGTCTTGAGCTTTTCTATGATAAAGAACTTAATGGCAAAAGAGGATCAGTAAAATTCTATGCTAATGCAAAGGGACAACGAATGAATGATATGGCAGATGATTATGATCCACCAGTTGATGGATTAGATTTAAAGCTGACGATTGATTCGAAGGTTCAAACAATTGTAGAACGGGAGCTTGATATTGCACAAACGACCTATAACCCAGATGGAATTATTGCGATCGTAATGAATCCCAATAATGGGGAAATTCTAGCAATGTCAAGCAGACCTAATTTCGACCCTGCAAGTTTTCAAAATGTTTCTCCGGAAGTTTATAATCGCAATCTACCAATTTGGAGTACGTTTGAACCAGGATCAACTTTTAAAATAATTACCTTAGCGGCCGCATTGGAAGAAGGAAAAGTAGATTTAAAGAAGGAGCATTTTCATGATCCGGGTTTTGTAAAAGTCGGTGGGGCAAGGCTTAGGTGCTGGAAAAAGGGCGGTCACGGCAGCCAAACATTTCTAGAGGTTGTCCAAAATTCCTGTAACCCTGGCTTTGTTGAACTTGGAGACCGTTTAGGAAAAGAAACACTTTTTAAATATATTCGTGATTTTGGTTTTGGTGAAAAAACGGGGATAGATTTACAAGGAGAAGGAAAAGGGATTTTATTTAATATTGACCGTGTTGGACCTGTTGAACAAGCTACAACTGCCTTTGGACAAGGAGTATCTGTTACACCGATTCAACAGGTTGCGGCCCTTTCAGCTGCCATAAATGGTGGCACTTTATATACTCCTTATGTTGCTAAAGAGTTGATTGATCCTAAAACCGGTGAGATTGTCATGAGAAAAACACCTACATCAAAAAGAACGGTAATATCTAAAGAAACCTCAGAACAAATTAGGCATGCTCTTGAAAGTGTGGTGGCTCAAGGAACAGGAGGAAGAGCATTTATTGATGGTTATCGAGTTGGAGGGAAGACAGGAACTGCCCAAAAAGCACAGGGTGGTAGATATTTAGAAAATAATCATATCGTTTCTTTTATTGGTTTTGCTCCGGCTGATGACCCTCAGCTTGTTGTTTATGTAGCTGTTGATAACCCTAAAGGTACTGTACA
>JAEWIG010000403.1 GCA_023387295.1 Bacillota bacterium
CCATTATACTCGGATACATGCTTGAACGATTTGCTCTGCGTCCTTTAAGAGGAAAGCAAGGTGTCTCACACCTTGCGCCCTTAATAAGTACGATCGGAGTTTCTATATTACTTGAAAATCTTTCCCATCATCTATTTGGAGCTGGAAATCATCCTTTCCGCAATTCCTTTGCTGAAATAAATTTTCAAATTGGTTCGATCACGATCTATCTTGTGCAAATTTTAATCTTTGTGATATCAGTTGTTTTGATGATGGCTCTATCTTATTGGCTATTAAAAACAAAAGCAGGAAAGGCTTTACGTGCAACAGCAGAAAATTTAGAAACGGCTAGTCTTCTAGGTGTTAATACAAAAAGAATTATCGTTATGACAGTTGTCATCGCATCAGCAATGGGTGGAATTGCCGGTATTTTAGTAGGAATGGCCTTCAATTCAGTCAATCCACAAATGGGGCTTTCAATGGGGTTGAAGGGCCTCGCGATCATTATTCTTGGTGGAATGGGAAATGTAAAGGGTGCTATGGCTGGCGGGATTATTCTTGGTTTGGCCGAAACAATGGTAGTGGCATACGGTGATTCAGGCTACCGAGATGCAATCGCGTTTGTTGCCATCATTTTCATTCTTTTATTACGCCCACAAGGATTATTCGCTCAAAAGACAACTGGGGCAGGACGGTGACAGCATGCTAGGAGAATTATTAAATCCATATTATTTACAAATTGCATCCTTTATTTTAATTAATATTATTCTTGGGCTAAGCATTTACGTTACGCTCTCTTCAGGCCAGCTATCTCTTGGAAGTGCTGGGTTTATGGGGATTGGTGCCTATACATCAGCATTGTTAACGATTAATTTTGATGTTCCGATTATTGTGGGGATTATTGCAGGAGCTCTCGTAGCAGGTATACTAGGCATGCTTGTCGGGATTCCTTCATTAAGATTACAAGGCGTGTATTTAGCGATTGCTACGTTAGGGTTTGGGGAAGTTATCCGAGTCTTCTTTGTAAACTGGGAGTCTGTTACAAAAGGAGCGGTAGGGATATCAGGAATCCCTCATATGGGGAGAGAATTATTCCGAGTGTTAAAGGATTTTGGAATTGATCCTGCCCTTTTAGGTATGAAAAATAATCAATTTGTGTTTTTACTAGTTTTTATTATCTTGATATTAATAAATATATTGCTCATATGGTTCCTAATTCGGCAAAATAAATCTCGAGTTGGACGAGCATTTGCTTCAATAAAAATGGATGAAAAAGCGGCAGAAGCAATGGGGATAAATATTACTTATTATAAGGTCTTAGCGTTTACACAAGGTGCAGTCATATCTGGTTTCGCAGGTGCATTATTTGCCCATGTCATGGCTTATATTAGTCCAGCTGATTTTGCTTACCATCGTGCTGTAGAAATTTTGATCTTCGCTGTATTTGGTGGAAGTGAGGTTATTTGGGGCGCAGTTTTTGGCGCTACATTTTTAACGGTTATGCCTGAGGCATTAAGATTTATTGCCGAGTATCGTTATATGATTTATGGATTAATTTTAATCCTTATGATGGCATTCCGCCCACAAGGGATTATCGATGCTAATGTTCTTGGTTGGTTTAAAAATAGAAAACTGCCAAAAGGAGGGGTTAGTCATGGTTCTCGAAATCAAAAACATCTCTAAAAATTTTGGTGGTATTTCTGCGTTAACAGATGTATCTTTTTCTGTAAATGAAGGAGAAATTTTTGGTCTAATCGGTCCTAACGGTGCAGGAAAGACTACGATGTTTAATATGATTACGAACTTATTTCCGCCAACTGCTGGAGAAATCACTTTTGCGGGTGAAAATATAACAGGATTAAAGCCATATAAAATTACGGAGCACGGAATTTGCCGGACATTCCAAAATATCCGCCTTTTCTCACAAATGACCGCGTTAGAAAATGTCATGGTTGGTGGACATTGTCGAAGTAAAGCAGGGGTTTTTAGTAGTGTGTTTCGAACGAAGTCTCAAAAACAGGAAGAAAAAAAGTTGTTTACATCGGCGGAAGAGTTGCTTGAATTAGTGGGCTTATTAAGCGAAAAAGATGTAGCAGCAGAAAATTTAGCTTATGGACAGCAAAGAAGATTAGAAATCGCGCGTGCATTAGCGAGCAATCCTAAATTACTTTTGCTAGATGAACCGGCTGCAGGAATGAATGAAACAGAGACTGATAGTTTATTTGATTTAATTAAAAAAGTGCAGTCAAGAGGCATAACAGTTCTCATTATTGAGCACGATATGCCGTTAGTCATGAAGCTTTGTGATCGAATTACTGTTTTAAACTTCGGTAAGAAGCTAGCAGAAGGAACGCCGCAGGAAATTCAATCGAATCAATCGGTCATTGAAGCGTACCTCGGTTCGGAGGAGGAAGAACATAGTGCTTAAAGTGACTGGTATTGAAACTTTTTATGGGAAAATTCAAGCATTAAAAGGGATTAGTTTAAATGTTGAAGAAGGAAAAATAGTCACACTTCTTGGGGCAAATGGTGCTGGAAAAACAACAACGATGAAAACAATTGCCGGCTTATTAACACCTCGAAGTGGAAGTATAGAATTTTTGGGAGAAAATGTAACAGGACTAAGACCTGACCAATTACTTCGAAAAGGGATTGCGCTAGTTCCAGAAGGAAGAGCAATTCTATCTAGTATGACTGTGCTCGAAAACCTGGAAATGGGTGCCTATCATCGAAAAGACAAGGATATTCATAAAGACATCGAAGGGGTAATGCAGCATTTTCCTATATTAAAGGAGAGAGAGAGTCAGTTAGGTGGGACACTTTCAGGAGGACAACAGCAGATGTTAGCTATTGCACGAGCACTGCTTTCAAAGCCAAAGCTGTTGTTACTAGATGAGCCTTCCATGGGGCTTGCCCCGCTGATTGTTGCTGATATTTTTAAGATAATTAAAGAAATCAAAGCTGAAGGCACAACCGTTCTTCTTGTTGAGCAAAATGCAAAACAGGCCTTGAGAATTGCTGATTATGGATATGTTATGGAAACAGGGAAAATTATTATTGAAGGCAACTCTAAGGACTTGCTAGAGGATCCTCGAATTGTTGAAGCCTATTTAGGAAAAAAGACAAGCTAATAGAATGAGGCTATTTCCAACAATCGATTTGATTGAAAGGAAACAGCCTCTTTTTTCTTTTGCCATTCCTTTTCTAATAACGGAAGCTACGAATGGTTTCTTGCAACTCAATAGCCATTTGTGCTAAATGCGTAGATGCAGCAGCAACCTCTTCCATTGCCGCATTTTGTTCCTCTGATGAAGCAGCAACATTTTGGGCATTTCCATTAGACTGGAAAGAAATATCATTAATTTGCTCAATGTCCCTAACAAGTGATTCGATATCTGAATAAATATGTTGTATCGCTGAGGTGACTGCATTTGTTTGCAGCTGGACTTCATTTATGGATTGGTCAATATTAGAAAATGCTGCGCTAGCTAAATCAACTCGTTCTTTTCCGACTTCGACAGTTCGATCATTATCCATAATTTCTTCTACGATTCGCCCTGTATTTTCTGTAATCGCTGTGACGATTTTTTCAATTTCAACAGCTGCTTTATTCGATTCGTCTGCGAGCTTTCGAACCTCAGTTGCGACAACGGCAAAGCCTTTTCCGTGTTCTCCACTTCTTGCAGCCTCAATCGATGCATTAATGGCAAGTAAATTAGTTTGTGCAGCAATATCTTTAATAACACTTACAGCTTGGACAATGGTGTTTGAATTATTATCAAGTATTTTCATTTGCTCCGTTAATGAATCTGTTTTCTGAGCAATCATTTCCATTTGGTCCTTCACATTCTCAATAGATTGTTGACCATGGTCAGTTAATTTTTTTGTTGTAAGTGCAGTTGAATTTACAGTTTGAATATTAGCAGAAATTTCATTCATATTTTGTAATACTTTCGCTGAGAGGTCATTTACATGTTTAGTCATTACATTTTGGTCTTCGATACCAGAAGATATTTCTTGAATCGAATCGGTAATTTCTTCTGTAGCTTTACTAACCTCGTTGCTGCTTGCTGTTAATTGTTCAGCAGTAGCTGCGACTTGCTCAGATGAATCCCCAACCTGTTTAACTGCAAGGCGAAGATCGGCTGTCATTGTATTAAAGGAACTTGCTAAGTGACCAAATTCATCCTTTGTTTTTAAACTCAATTGGGCATGGAAATTTCCTTTTGCGAACTCATTCATTTTCTTTACAACTTCATTAATCGTATTGGAAATTCTTCGCCCAAATATTGTTGCTAACAGAAAACTAATAATAATTGAAATAACTGCCAATACAGCTAATTTGATAAGGCTACTCTTTCCTTCCTTTTTTGAAAGGGATAAATTCTTTTCAATCTTAATATTTACTTCGTTCGCCATCTTTTTCCCGAATTGAACGAGCTCAGTTGAGCCTTCACCTAAAATAGGCTTTCCGACAATTAGTGCATCCTCATGTTGTCCTTTCGTTATTAAAGGCATTATATTCTCATCAATTCCAGCTTCCCATGCCGCTAGTTTTGTTAAGAAACTATCAAATTCTTCGCTTTTTTCATTTGATGCCTGTAGCTGGTCAATTGCAGAATGTAGCTGCTCGCGAATTTCGTAATGATTTTTTTGCATATAGTCCTCATGATAGCTCATAAATCCGCGAATAGCTGCGTTTGCACGAACGGTTTGAAAAGCTATTTCATTATAAAGAGCCATCGTTTTTTGTTCTTTTTCAATCGTTGCGATCATTTTATTATTGTCATTTATGTAATACATACCAATGCCAGAAATAATTAATAAAATGATTAAAATAGTCCCAAATGCAAGCTGTAATTTTAACTTAATGTTCATCGCTCTCTTCTCGCTTTCTATATGTAGGATGGGGTCTATAACATCATTATGCCATAAAGACTAGGACGATTTACCTAATAATTATTATGGATTTATTACAATTGAAGTATCGAAAATAATTATTTTTCTCGAGTCACGAAATCATTTCTTACATAGAAAAGAAAAACAAATGAATAATAAAACATGAAGTTAAAACGATGAAAAAGGGGTAGAGATGATGCTAAAACGATTTACTTCAATAATCGTACTTGTAACGGTTATGGTAATGGGAACAGCTTTTATGACAAAAGTAGAAGGAGCAAAATCTACTAGTGAACCTTGTTATAGTGAGTCGATTATTAAACTGAAGAATGATTCTCAGAAGCTTTGGATTGAACATGTCTGGTGGACAAGAAGCTATATCATTAGCAGTATTGTGGGATTAGAAGATAAGGATGAAATCCTAAAAAGGCTTTTACAGAATCAAGTGGATATTGGTAATTTAATAAAACCATTCTACGGAGAAGAAGCTGGCAATAAGCTTACGGCTTTATTAAAGGAACATATCTTAAAAGCTGGTGAAATTATTGAAGCGGCAAAAAAAGGGGACAAGGCAGCAGTAGACAAGTTAAATAAGGAATGGCATCAAAATGCAGATGAAATTGTTGCTTTTTTAGCAAAAGCAAATCCTCATTGGAATAAGAAGGAACTCACAGATATGTTTTATACACATCTCAAGCTAACAACGGAAGAAGTAGTAGCTAGACTTAAAAAAGAATGGGTAAACGATATTCGTTTAGCAGACCTAAATGAAGAACATATAATAAAATTGGCAGATATTCTTACTGATGGAATTGTAAAACAGTTTCCAGAGAAATTTAAGTAGAATTTAATGAACGATACCTTATAAATGGTATCGTTTTTTAAATATATCATATCCACTATTTAACAAAATTCGTAAATTTTATAGCATTATTAATAATTTAAAGGTAATATTTAGAATAAATAAATACTAGCTTAATAATATTCAGTGCAATTGGACTAAAACTGGATATAGGAGTGTTTTGGAGGTGAAATAGATGACATCTTTGACAAAGCGAATGATTGTTATTTCGTTTGATTGCTTATCTGCTTTAGATTATACGCTTATAAACTCCTTACCGAACTTTCAACAAGTCTTTGAGAAGGGTTCATATGTTCAGCATGTAAAAACGATTTATCCCTCATTAACCTATCCATGTCATACAACAATCGTGACAGGAAACTATCCAAAGCGCCATGGAGTTGTAAATAATAC
>JAEWIG010000075.1 GCA_023387295.1 Bacillota bacterium
GGTGAGCATGATGTTTGGTGTAAAGGAAGTTGACGAAAAACGAGCGGTTCAAGCGCTATATGAAGAATTTTTTGCCCCTGTCACAGTCTAAGCAGTGCCAGGCACTGTTCGTGATTAACCATATGAAGAATGTTTAATAAAGATTTTTGTTTATAGAGGTCCTTCACTAGCCGTTTGAAGTCTAATCAAGTAGGTAATTACGAAATAAAGTCCATCATCGAGAAGATGAAGTCTAATTTAAGCGCAATTTCAAAAAGAAAGTCCTTCATCAACCGAATGAAGGACTTTTTTATATGTTTATTTAAATATTTTACATAACTTAAGCTTTTTCGATTAATTTATTAAAATTCACACGTTTGTTCAATGCGTACATAACTGGAATTCCAACAGCCATTACAATAAATTCACCAACTGCTGTAGTGAGCCAAGTAAACATGAATGGTAGACCAAACGCAAGCTTCAGTTCAAGTGCAATCAGGAACATTGTAAAGGTGAAGACACAAGTGTTGACGATCATACGCACCCAGATGTTTTTGATAAAGCGGCAACAAACGATTGTGATTGTTAGCGAAATAATGGTTTGTCCGACACCAAAAACTAAATCATACGGTACCATTGGTGAAAACAATAAATTCGTTAAAAAGACACCTAAAACCATGCCGTATATATATTTTTTATTAAATACGACTAGGTGGTTAAACATTTCCGATACCCGAAACTGGATATTGGTAAATCCAAACGGTTGAATGAGCGTCGAGACAGCAATATATAAGGCTGCCAAAATACCATTTGCAACAAGTGTTCTTACTTTCATATTCAATTCTCTCCTTAGTTTTTTATCGTGGGATGGTTACGAACCACGTTGAGCAATCGCTCAAAGACATAATTTTAATATATATTAAGTAGGGCGTCAATGTATTCTAGTTTATTTTTGTGGAATAAAAGATGGATGTGTTATGATTATAGAGAGTCGATATGAAGAATAAACATAAAACTCGGAGGTTTGAGAACAGTGAGTGATAGTGTGAGGTTAAGGCCTCTTGAAAGAGAAGATTTGCAGTTTGTTCATAAGCTAAACATTAATGCTAATATTATGTCTTATTGGTTTGAGGAGCCATACGAGGCTTTTGTTGAGTTGCAAGACCTGTATGATAAGCATATTCATGACCAGGGTGAACGTAGATTTATTGTTCATAAAAATACTGAAATGCTAGGACTTGTGGAATTAGTAGAAATTGACTATATCCATAGAAGGGCAGAATTTCAAATAATTATTGATCCAAGACATCAGGGACATGGCTATGCCAAGGTCGCAACACATCTTGCAATGGATTATGCGTTCTCGATTTTAAATTTATATAAATTGTATTTAATTGTTGATAAAAATAATGAGAAAGCCATTCATATTTATCAAAAGCTCGGATTCCAGTTTGAAGGCGAATTAATTGATGAATTTTTCGTGGATGGTGAATACCATAATGCAATTAGAATGTGTATGTTTCAGCCACAGTATTTACAAATGAAATCATAATGGTGAGGGGTTGCTATTGATTATAGCAGCCCTTTTTTAATCTCTCTAGTCAGCTAATTACCCACACTTAAATTTGACAAACAATAATTTAAGTATTATTCTAAATATAGTGAAAATTATAAAGCGAATGACTTTTGTGGGAGAGAGCAAATTTATCAGCCACCGAAGGAGCAAGCTCCAAAAAGATACCCTTGGAGCTAATCTCTCAGGTAGACAGAACCACAATAGGACGCAACTCTGGAGAGCGCGTATTTTTGTACGCCACCAAAGGGGACCCATGATTTTTCGGTTAAACTCTCAGGTAAAAGGACAGAGAAGGGTGGTTATTAGAGCGCTCCCTTTCTGTCCTTTTTTGTGTCAAAAATAAATTAAATATTCTAAATATATCAATTTTCTAATACGGAAGGATATTGATTTATACATTTTTATCCACACAATAGGACGTTTCTTCAAAATAGGGTACGCATTCTGGTCAGACTAGAAAAAGAACAAACAAAACCTAAAGGAGAGACGAATTTGAATCAAGAATATGATGTAGTAATTATCGGTGGGGGAACAGGTGGTTATGTTGCAGCTATTCGTGCTTCCCAATTAGGATTATCAGCAGCAATAGTAGAAAAAGGGAAGCTTGGCGGGACATGTCTTCAT
The DNA here is from genome assembly GCA_023387295.1 of Bacillota bacterium. Classification (GTDB taxonomy): domain Bacteria; phylum Bacillota; class Bacilli; order Bacillales; family Cytobacillaceae; genus Cytobacillus. Next base: position 2,180 of record JAEWIG010000075.1, read on the forward strand.
ACTGGTTGTATTCCAAGTAAAGCATTATTAAGAAGTGCAGAGGTCTATGCTACAACAAAAAATGCAGAAGAATATGGAGTCATTACACCTGAAGTTAGCCTAGATTTTTCTAAAGTTCAAGCTCGTAAGGTAGGCATAATAGATCGATTATTTAAAGGCGTTCAGCATCTTATGAAAAAAAGGAAAATTGATGTTTATGAGGGGAAAGGGAGAATTCTAGAATCAAGAAATATCTTAGTAGCTTTAAATAGTGGTGAAGAAATTATTTTATCACCAAAAAATATAGTGATTGCGACGGGTTCACGTCCTAGAACACTACCAGGACTAGAAGCAGACGCCGACTATGTAATGACATCAGATGAGGCGCTACAAATGGAATCCCTGCCAAAATCAATTATTATCGTCGGTGGTGGTGTAATTGGTATTGAATGGGCTTCGATGCTTTCAGATTTTGGAGTAAAAGTAACAGTAATTGAGTATGCGGAGCAGATTATCCCAACTGAAGATAAGGATATATCTAAAGAAGTCCAGCGTTTAATGAAGAAAAAAGGCGTAACGATTGTAAC
>JAEWIG010000091.1 GCA_023387295.1 Bacillota bacterium
ATGGGGACGCTACGGATTCGACAGGGATAGTTCGAGCTTAGGTTGCGAGTCGAGGGGATCGGCCTCGTTAAAACGTCAAAGCCTATAACTGGCAAACAACAAAACAACTTCGCTTTAGCTGCTTAATAGCACTTTAGCGGTTCGCCCCTCCATAGCCCATGTGGTAGGGTAGCGGACTCACTCTTAGTGGGCTACGCCGGATTCCACCGTCTGAGGATGAAGGAAGAGAACAACCAGACTAGCTAGCCGGACGCCTGTCGATAGGCAGAAGGACTGGTGAAATGCGAATATGTCGACTACACTCGTAGACGCTTAAGTGCCGATATTTCTGGACGTGGGTTCGATTAGTTATTAGTCGCCTTATGTGGTAACACATAAGTGAAAACTCGGCTTTATCGGTGAAACCTAAGTCGCAACCACAGCGATAGGGCAATGCCGAGCGGTATGTAGAGTAATCCAACAGCCGTGTATCGACTTATAGGCTGCCATAAATCTGGTAGTACTAGGATGCGAAATGCTACTTGGATACAAGTAAATATATGTTTCGCATAATACGCCGAGGGACCTGTATAGTCACAGGTTCAAGATATAGTCAGTGCCATGACGAAAGTATGGAAAGACACGTCCCACCGTCTCCACCAAATACATATTTGGTGGTTTTTTTATATTTTGAAAAATTTTTCTTCAAAATCAAGTTTCATTTTTAATAAATCATGACAGTATTTCCCGTTTCTTGGCGTAACTTTATGGTAATTATCAAGTATCCAATTTGCACGATTTCTCTTTTTACTTACTCTAAGGAAAGGTGAAATTTGTTCTAATAGTTTCATGACACTTTTCATTGTTTTAATGTTTAATGTGTATGAGTCTTTATGTCTATCAGGATTATAATTTTTCTTATTAATAATAGTACCGCCTGTTAAAGTTTGTACATATACGAGCAATTCAATATCTGTTGAAGAAATTGTAATACATGGACGTCTATTCTCGTTTTCATGCATTCTAGATAAAGTGATGGATCCTTCTCCATCTATTATTCCAGCGATATAAGCGGATTCCCATTTCTCCATTTTATCACCTCAATCAAATAACAGAACAAGAGTTCCTATTTTTATTATATATAACTTACAATATTTTTCAATTGAAAAATGGTATTTTTCATTACATTTGGATTGGTAGTATGGTTTTTTTGAACATATTGTTGTTAATCTCATTTTCTTTTGTCCTAGTATCCACGCGGCTTGTTTTTAAATATCGTTCTCCAATTCTAATTTGCTTATTCCATTTTCGAAGCTTTATCAGCTCTTTTTGTTTGTATCACCATAACTTTGTATGATGTTACTAGAAGTATAATTCCTCTACTGGTATTCATTACCTATATTAATGATTTGTTGGCTTTGGTTTCCTTTTCGGAATGTAAAATACAGTAAAAATCGTTGAGGTCAAATACAGGATAAATGCCAAGTAATAGACATAGACTACACTCACATAGTCGGAAATCAAGCCTGTTATAAACACTGAAAGAGCGAATAACAAATAATAAAGATTATCCTTCGCAACATATAATTTAGATAATGTATCCTCAGCTGCGACTTTTTGGATATAGGCTTGCTGAGAAATATCTCTTAATTGGTAAAAGGGACCCATTAAGACTACTAAAGCTAGAGCTATCCAGGCTGTAGAGTTAACAGCATAAAGAAATACCAATATACTCACCAAAAATGACCCTGTGATAAATCCCTTTATTAAATGCTTTTGAAGCTTGATGGAGAATAAACTTATAAGAATTCCTCCTATAATACTTCCTGCAAAGTAACTTGTATTAATAAATCCCCACCATTGCTCCCTTTTTTTTAGCACTTCATATTTCAGATTATTTGGATACAGCGATATTCCTAGCGATTACCGGTTTTTGCTTTATCCTAATGATTTTGGTTGCCCTCTCGTTGTCTGGCATTAAAGGTATTGCTGTTTTTGCCTTAATGTTATTCTTTGGAGCACCATTGCTTGCTTTAGATCCTGAAATGATGTCAGCATTTTATCAAGATTGGGTATATTCTTGGTTACCAATGCGATTTATGATAGAAGGTTTGTGTGAATTGTTCTTCTTCGGAAAGGGATTAACTTGGAGTTCATCTTTATCTAGTCTGGTATGGATTGGAGTAGGAAGCATGATATTTATACTAGCTTCTGTTCTAAAAGTTCATTCAATGAAAGAGAAAACACAAACTGAAAAATTAGAGGCATAACAATAAACAAGTCGTTTTCATAAAGGAAAACGACTTGTTTTAGATAAAGTTTGTGAACAACCAGATTTAAAGTATTGCTTTACTGACGCAGGTTAATCTAAGAAGGGATTTAAACAAATGGTATTGAACTATTGTAGTACCATATATTGTGCATCGGAAGTCTATTATAAAATGAATATAAAATAACCCCTTATACCATGAGTTTGGTCAGTGGAATTGATGAAGAGAAAGTGTTGGATTATGTAAACCATGATACTAATTTTAGTTTTTTACCAATTGAGAAACTGCTTGATTTTACGGATTTGATTTTGATTCTGTCTGTTGGAATGAAAGATGTAACGCTAGACGAAAGGGTATCATCCATTATTGAACATTTAAATGTTACTTATAATATCCCGTAGTAGTTTTGTTCATGCATTTTGTTCTATCAAAAAAATAGTATTTTAGCTATTGACTCTATGAAATTATTATTGTAATATAATAAAGCTCACCGCGATGAAGCAGTGAGAGAATAACTTTAATTTAAAAAATATCATTTTAGTTATTGACTTTTAAAAAGGAATCATGTAATATTAATTCTTGTCGCTAACAAAATAAAAGTTATTTTTAAAAAGTTATTGACGAAATAAAAATGAGATGATAAATTGTAAAACGTCTCAAAAATAGTTCTTTGAAAACTAAACAAAGCAATAACGTCAACGTTTTAAATAGTCTTTTAAAGACAAACATATGAGCTAATCAACTCACAATTTTTTGGAGAGTTTGATCCTGGCTCAGGACGAACGCTGGCGGCGTGCCTAATACATGCAAGTCGAGCGAATCTGAGGGAGCTTGCTCCCGAAGGTTAGCGGCGGAC
>JAEWIG010000206.1 GCA_023387295.1 Bacillota bacterium
ATTTGTAGGGCAAGTAGCAAGTATAGTAGACGGTATCTATTAAGTTAATGATGGATATATAAATCTTCTTTCAAACTGGAAAAAGATATTAAACGTTTATGATGAAAAATAGAAATCCACTATGCGAATCGGGGACAACATCATGAGTCAGTCAAAGAAAAAAATCCACTATGCTTGGTGGGTATTATTAGGGTTAGTTGTAATGGTTGGAGCTGCTAAAGGTGGCATTATGACTACAGGTGGATTATTTTTAACTCCAGTTACAGAAGATTTAGGTATTGGAATGGGAAGTCTATCATTGTACTTTAGTATATCATCAATTGTCACAATGATATCCTTACCAATTGCAGGTAAGCTGATAGCAAAATATAATATTAGAATCCTTTTAGTAGCAGCCGTTATGCTGGAGGCAGGTTCCTATGCAATGTTTGGATTCATGAACTCCGTATGGGGTTGGTACCTGTTTGCGATCCCAATGGCAATGGGATCTGTATTAGTAACACAATTGGCAGGCCCTGTACTTATTAATAATTGGTTTAAAAAGTACAAAGGATTGGCTATAGGTATTATGGTTGGAGCTGGAGGTTTAATAGGTGCTTTCCTTCAACCGGTAGCGGGTAACTTAATCGCCAGTGAGGGTTGGAGAAATACGTATATTTTTTTAGGGGGAGGCGTAATGGTGGTTGTTATTCCAGTTGTGTTATTAACAATTAGAATGGCCCCACAACAAAAAGGTTTACAGCCATATGGTATAGATGAAGTTAAGCAAAATGAAGGGATTAAAGTTCAAACAACAACAAATAGTGGAGTTACTGCTGCCATAGCGAAAAAATCAAGTGCATTTTATTTTTTATTACTTTTCTTCTTCTGTGATACATCAATAGCTGCTTTTAACCAACATGTTGCGCCATTCGCGATGGGTTTAGGCTATGATATCAAGTTCGCGGGTCATGCAATGGGCGCTTGGTCGGTAGGGATTGTAATTGGAGCGTTATTCTTCGGCTTCCTCAGTGATAAAATAGGAGTGAAGAACACAGCAATTTCCGCTATGCTTTTAGGGTTAGTTCCAGTAGGAATTCTTATAATAGTTCCTGAAAATCCAATGATTTTTACAATAGCTACTGGTCTATATGGATTTGTTGTTGCATCTCTTGGAACATTAGGGCCTCTTTTAACAACAGCTCTATTTGGAAATAAAGAGTTCAGTCAAATTTATGGACTTGCAATAACAGGATTAGCAGTTGCAGGTATTGTTGCGTTACCTACATATGGATTTATCTTTGAATTAACAGGTAGTTACACGTATGTTTTATATGGCATTTTTATCATGTTGCTCTTCAATGTGGTAGCGATTATCTTTTCGTTTAAAGGTAAAAAGAAATTAGAACAAGCAGGATTGTGGAATTAATAATAGTGTTTACATTTTTAAACATGAGTTAGACATATTCAGGTAAAATGAATATGTCTATTTTTTTTTGCAATACTGCCAGAATAATTAGTATATTACTAGTGATATGGCTGTATGATCGTGAAAGTAAAGAATGTAGTCTTAAAGAAAATGGAGGTATTAGTAATGAATATCAGAGATAGGGTCGAAAAGTTAAGGCAGTTAATGAAAGAGAATCAAATGGATGCTTATATAATCCCCAGTTTTGATGCACATCAGAGTGAATATGTAGCAGAACATTGGAAAGGCAGAGAATGGATATCAGGATTTACAGGGTCTGCAGGTACTGTCGTTATTACATTAGATGATGCTGGGTTATGGACAGATGGCCGATATTATATTCAAGCTGAAAAGCAGCTTAAGGGCTCAGGAATCAGATTATTTAGAATGATGGATCCAGGGGTACCTTTTTATTCAGAATGGCTAGCAGATGTTCTTAAAGATGGAAGCACAATTGGTTTTGATGGCAATGTTTTTTCAACCAATATGGTTAAAAGGATGGAAAAAGATTTACAATCAAAAAGTATTGAATTAAAAATGAATCAAGATTTAATTAATGATCTGTGGGAAGATAGACCAGAGATTCCTAAAGGACAGGCTTTTGTTCATGACGTAAAATATGCAGGCAAATCGCGCGTAGAAAAATTAAATGAAGTAAGAGAAGCAATGAAGAATAAGGGAGCCAATTTCTACATATTAACTTCCCTTGATGATATAGCATGGCTTTTGAATATAAGAGGGGCCGATGTGCCTAACAATCCAGTTGTAATCGCTAATGTTATCGTAGCAGAACATAAATGTTATTTATTTATTGATTCAAGCAAGGTTCCTACTTCGGTTAAATTAGAACTGGAGGCTGAAGGAGTCGAGTTAAAAGCGTATCATGAAATACAAACCTTCCTGGAAAATCTCTCGGACGGAGATGCTGTTATTTTCGATACAAATCGAACAAATATCAGATTATATAATGCTATTAACAGTAAGGCAAAGAAAATTGAAAATCCTGATATTACGACTAATTTAAAAGCAATTAAAAATGAAGTTGAGATAAAAAATTTAAAATGGTGTGAAATTAAAGACGGTCTAGCTATGGTGAAATTTATCAAATGGCTAAAAGAGTCTGTAGATAAAGAGAAAATTACAGAGATTACGGCTGAAGATAGATTAGAAGATTTCAGAAGAGAGCAGGAAGGATTTGTTGGACCTAGCTTCGATACGATAGCAGGCTATAAAGAACATGCTGCGATGATGCATTATAAAGCCAATAAAGAAACGCAATTTATTCTTAAAAACGAAGGTCTATTTTTAATTGATTCAGGTGGACAGTATTATGATGGAACAACCGATATTACAAGAACGATTGTTTTGGGAGACCTTACCGAGGAAGAAAAGAGAGATTATACGTTAGTGTTAAAAGGATTTATTGCATTAAGCGCAGTTAAATATTTATACGGAACAACAGGCGCTAATTTAGATGTTTTAGCAAGACAGCCAATTTGGCAGCATGGTTTGGACTATAAATGTGGGACAGGACATGGGGTAGGCTTTTTCTTGAATGTTCATGAAGGACCACAAAGCATAAGGAATACTAATCATGTTACATTAGAAAAAGGCATGATACTTACGAATGAACCAGGAATCTACCTTGAAGGTAAACATGGAATTAGAATTGAAAATATGATGGTAGTCGTTGAAGACGAGAAAACAGAGTTCGGTCAATTTATGAAGTTTGAAGCAATCACGTATTGCCCGATTGATTTAGCCGGTATCAATATTGAGATGTTAACAGAAAGTGAAAAGCAATGGTTAAATCATTATCATCAAGAGGTATACACAAAGCTAGCTCCTTATTTAAATGAAGAAGAGAAAGTATGGCTAAGGGAAGAAACTAGGGAAATTTAAATAGGTATTGTTGAAAACGAGTTCGAATGTAGCGGCAATAGTAAAATAGAAGCGCACTTAAGCTAGTTAAGGAGAACCTTATCATAAGTAAGTGAGGTTTTAATAAAGACTATCTAAAGCGTTGATTTGAGGATGATTTAGATAGTCTTTCATTTTATTTATGAGCGTTCTTTTTCCAATCACGATATTGCCACCATTCCGAAATAAATCCACCGAAAATCATTGCTAATATAGGAGCGATATAATGTTTAGGAGGGCCTATTATTTTTGAAATAATGAAAAGAACAATGAAAAAGAAGAATAGATAAAGTACGATCGATTTAAATCTAGAAATGAAATATAGTTTTTTGTTATTCATTTAACCCCTAAAATATTATAATTATTTGAGCGAAGAAAGGTCATTTTATATTACAGTATAATAATATAATAGAGATTTCAAGCCGTTTTAGTAACCGCATATATACATGTTACGGAGAATAGTATCACAAATAAGTACATCTTTAATCCCAAGATAGATATATTTAGATAAAATGAATATGTATATTTTATAAATCTTGTAATGATTTAACTTTTTATCAGTGACGTTGGATGAAAATACGCGGAGGAATTTACACAGGAAACTTTTGTAGGGAGCAAATAGAAATACTATTTTAATAATATATAATGACGCTTGAATAATATGAAAGGTGGAAAAAATGGATACAAACAGAGAAATTATAGAAGAAAAAGACGAAAAAATTGCACAGCTAGAAAGACAATTAATAGAATTAAAGGAAGCACAACAGCAAAGTGCTGCTACTATTGCTATAGATCATAACTCAAGATCTTTATCTCCACCAAAAGGAATATTTAAGTCTTTCTTAAAAGTTGGTGGAATAAAGCTCATTTTGGCTATGCTTGTTTTTTTAGTTATTACTACAGGAGGAATTTGGCTATTTGGGGGTAGTACCTCCAAACAAGAGTCTGTCATGTTTGTTGAACACGTTCAAGAGCTAGCCACGTTGACAACAGCTAAAGCTTATACGAAAGCGGTTATACACGAAGAGGATAATAAGATTTTCTCGAAAGACATTTCTATTAATTTACCTGGAACAAAGCGAGAACTTCTATTAATTGTACCTGCGACGGTTATTGCTGGTGTTGATTTGAAAGGGATTACTTCTGAGGACATGGTTATTAATGAAGAAACAAAAGAAATAGATATTACCCTTCCTCATGCAGAACTCATCCAGGACCCATCATTACAGATGGATAAAATACAAACCTTTGTCAATGGGGGGCTTTTCCGTGGTGATATTAAATGGGATGAGGGATTTAACCTGGCCGCTAAGGCACAAGAGCAAACACGTCAAGAAGCCATCTCTATTGGTTTACTAGATACTGCAGAGAAAAATGCAGAAAAAGCGTTAAAGGAATTTTTTAAGAATATTGGCTATACGGTAAATGTCACGTTTAATTAGCAAGAACATTAATGAATATGGTGGATTTTCGAAATATCGCAGTTCGTGATTATCAAGCAATTGAATTGGACATTTTAGAAGCGATTTTTGAAAAACATATTGATGATTTTAAAGACTATACAAAAATGTTTTTACTCAATCTATCAGACAAATAAAACCGGACTTAGTGAAGAGGAGTAGGGAGTGGTTTAAATGAATCAATTTCTTCAGATGGGAGCAAATACTGTTTTAAGTTCCCCAAAAGGTAATGTTACTGTTAGTTACGAAATGTCTAATTCGATAGATATTTCCTTAACAGCTTTCCTTTTAACCGATTCAGACAAGGTACAAGGAGATAGCGGGATTATCTTTTATAATCAACCAAAAAGCTCTTCTGGAGTTGCTACCCTTATACCATCTGAGGAAGTAGGTAATACAAAAATACATAAAATTAATTTTGACATGAGTAAAGTCCCTGAAGGTATTACTAAAATAGCTATCACTCTTACAGAGGATAATAGCACGGGATTTTCAAATGTAAAGAATTTAAAGGCTGAGATATGCACGGATACTACTAATATTCAGTTAACTCCATCTAGTTTCACTAATGAAAATGGAATTGTAGTTTTAGAATTATATCTAAGGAATGGTCAGATAAAGGCAAAATCAATCTGGCGCGGATTTAATTCTGGGCTTGAAGGGTTATGTAAAAATTACGGTGTTGAAGTTGAAGCGGATGAGCAATGCAAGCCTTCTGAACCTAAAACTACTCAAAAACAAACCCAAAAAGAACCTGTTAAGACTCTAAATATTCTTGAAGATAATAATAGACAAAACACGTTGCCAACGATAAGTCTTGAAAAGGTAAAGGGCAAGATAAGTCTTGATAAAGGTCAAAAGCCAGTTATCATTGAAAAAACACCAGAAATTACTGCTACGGTATCTTGGAAGACGGGGACTGACTATGATATTTATGCTTTAGTCTATACAAAGAATGGTAAGCAAATAGATGTAGCTATGTTTGGGGCGAAAGGAACACCTCCCCTCAGGAGTTTTGGCAACGGAGCAGTGGAACATATGGGGGATGTTGGGAGAAATAATCTATCAACGAAGACAGAAGTCATTAAATTAAGGTTGAATGATGATATTCTCGCAGTTGTTCCTGTCGTTTATTCTGCTCAGTCAAATGGAACAGGCTCGTTCTATCGATACAAGGTATCCATGAGCATAGATAATCATAATGGAACCTCTGTTACCATATCCTCTAAGAATGCTAATAACAATGATCGAATTTATACATGTGTGCCAGGAATCCTTCATAATACGCCAGATGGAGTTATTATCAGTCCATTAGAGCTGTATAGTAAGCCAAACTCAGAGGCTAGGCCTAAGCTTAAGATGGGCTCGTCAAAGTTGGTAGAGGTTGTAATGGATAAAGGACCGATAAATGATTATAAGTAGACTGGAAATACTGCACTTAAATTATTTAAACAACAAGCTTTAGATGTTCTTTTTCAGTCTATGAACACAGGATTAGATGAGCAATTAGAGTTTTCAAACATTGTTTCAAGAATTAAAACCCCTGCTATATTAATAATTCCAATAGCAATATATTCGTAGTATGTGAAGAATCCATCTTTCACATACTTTTTTTGAAGGTATTTTCTGTGCAATTCTTGAATTATTATTATAAGGCTGTAAAAGCATGAAGTGAGCGAACAAAGAGTTACTGATTCCTAGGTACAACATTTTGGTTACTAATGTGAATTGTTTGTTCATGCTCGTTATAATAGAGAAAAAGGATGAGAGTGGTGAGGGCATGCTATCTGAACAGATGAAACAACAGCTTGTGAAAGTGCTAAGTGAACGGGTGAACCCGGCGTTTATTTTGCTATTTGGTTCTCACGCAAAAGGGAATGCTAGAGAAGATAGTGACATCGATTTAGCTTATTATGCGCCACACCAACTATCTTTTTATGAACGCTTTTTGCTAGCAGGTGAGCTCGCTCAAATTTGCCAAGTGAATGTCGATTTAGTCAATATACGAGAGATTGATACTGTGTTTTCCATGCAAATTTTTTCAACAGGTGAGTTACTCGCATGCCAGGATGAAAATGAGTTTGTGAAACAACGAATGAAGGCTTTCAGTATGTATGCCGCACTTAATGAGCAGCGAGTCGAAATACTACGAAGCATTCAAGATAGAGGAAGTGTATTTGGCGATGAATGAAGTGATTTTGAATAAAGTGACGACCATTGAACGCTGTATTAAACGTATTCACGAGGTGTATGATCAAAATCCTAGCAACTTAAAGGACTTTACGAAGCAGGATAGTATCATTTTAAATATCCAGCGTGCATGTGAGGCGAGCATTGATTTAGCTATGCATATCGTAAGTGAGAAAAAGTTAGGTGTTCCGAAAGCAAGTCGTGAGGCATTTAAGCTACTACAAGAAGCAAACATTATAGATGAGTCATTAGCAAGAACATTAATGAATATGGTTGGTTTTCGAAATATCGCTGTACATGATTACCAAGCAATTGAGTTGGACATTTTAGAAGCTATTTTAGAAAAACATATTAATGATTTTAAAGTTTATACAAAAACGATTTTACTCAATCTATCAGAAAAATAAAACCACATTTAGTGAAGAAACGGTGAAACTTAGCATAAGTAAATAAGCTTAAATAGATTAAAAAAATATGCAACCGTCTTTGGTTTTCATGACTTTTTCCTCATCGAGACAGACCATTACGTTTCTCATTTATCTTTGGAGGTCCTTATATGAAGAAAATACATAAATTAGACTATGAATCACCGATAGGCGTAATAGAAATAGTCGGCACCGATGAAGGCATCCGTTCGATTCTATACACTGAAGAAAAAAAGGTGAATTTTATACAGCCTGATACGCCTTCAGTATTAACAGAATGCTATAACCAACTAGATGAATATTTTAAGGGTGAGCGGCAAGAATTTTCATTCCCATATCAATTTGAAGGAACTGATTTTCAAAAAGCAGTATGGAATGCGTTAACACAAATTCCTTATGCGAAAACAGGATCCTATAAGGATATCGCTATTTCAATCAAAAATGAAAAGGCGGTTAGAGCTGTAGGCACTGCAAACGGGAAAAATAAGTTAAGCATTGTCATTCCTTGTCACAGAATCATCGGTTCAAATGGGACATTAACTGGTTATACAGGCGGTTTATGGAGGAAGGAATGGCTGCTTCAACACGAGCGGACTTTTAAGAAGATTTGATTGATAATCCTAGAGAGGATGGCACATAAAAATCAATTGACAATCAATTGTGTTCATGCAATAATATTTTTAATTTAATACTGGTACCTTTAATTCAGTCCCGTGAGGCTGACAAGGACAGCGGAAATAATGACTACTTTGGTAGCCTATGTAAGTAGGCTGACCATTGTTCTTTGTGTAAAAAAGCTTCTTGTCAGAAATGGCGAGAAGCTTTTTTTATTCTATTATTTCCAAAAAATAATCGAAGCGTTCTTCGGTACCAGTTTCTTATTGATGAAATTAAGGGAGGAAATTGGTATGAAGGCAGTAGATACAGAATTCTCATTACAGGCAGTTCCACAGGCAAGTCGCAAAGGATTTTGGAACATTCTTGCTGTGATGCTCTCATTTACTTTTTTTTCAGCGAGTATGTTGTCTGGAGGGACATTAGGGACGGGATTGACGTTTACAAATCTTATCTGGATTGTGTTAGCGGGTAATTTATTACTGGGGCTTTATACAGGCGGATTGGCTTATATCGCAGCAAAAACAGGATTATCAACACATTTGTTGACTCGATATGCATTTGGTGAAAAGGGCTCTTATTTATCTTCATTTTTGCTCGGTTCGACTCAAGTAGGATGGTTTGGTGTTGGTCTTGCGATGTTTGCAGTCCCTGTTGAAAAAGCGACTGGGATCAATGTTTATGTATTAATTGCGATTTTCGGATTAATGATGACGGCCTCAGCGATTTTTGGGATAAAGGCATTAACGGTTTTAGGATTTATTGCTGTACCAGCCATTGCGATTTTCGGTAGCTATTCAATGGTTGACGCAACGGCAACTGCTGGGGGAATACAAAGTTTGTTTGCATATGAACCGGCACAGGTAATGAGCATTGCCGCAGCATTGACCATTTGTATCGGCTCTTTTATTAGTGGTGGTACGCTTACACCGGATTTTGCTCGTTTTGCTAAGACGTCACGTTCTGCTGTGACTGCGATTGTTATTGCATTCTTTCTTGGGAACTCACTTATGTTTTTATTCGGTGCAGTAGGAGCGATGGTCTACGGGAAAGCGGATATTTCGGACGTTATGTTTTTACAGGGTTTACTTATCCCTGCCATTATTGTCCTCGGCTTAAATATTTGGACAACGAATGATAGTGCGTTATATGCGTCAGGCCTAGGGTTTGCCAACATTACTAAAATATCGAAACATAAAATTGTTGTCTTTAACGGAATTGTTGGTACGATTGCAGCGATGTGGCTTTATAACAATTTTGTTCAATTCTTAACGTTTCTAGGCTCGATGGTGCCATCGATTGGAGCCATTATATTAGCAGATTATTTTTTAGTAAAACGCGGAAAGTATCAATCATTTGAAACAATGAAATTTAAAGCAGTTAATTGGATCGCAATATTAGCATGGGTAGCTGGAATTATAATCGGAAATTTTGCTCCAGGAATTCCTCCAATTAATACACTATTAGGCTCTGCCGTTATCTATGTTGTTGCAATGAAACTTGTTCCTCAACAAGAAGTATCACTAAGTAAACTAAATAAAAAGGGTGAAATAATCAGTGATCATTAAAAACGCTAAGCTTAGAGGAAAAGATGGTCTTTGGCATTTATTTATCCAGGATGGTAAGTTCAAAAAAATTACGCAAAAATTTGAAGATGTTGAAGGGAAAGAAATCATCGATGTTGACGGATCTCTTGTTCTTCCGCCTTATATTGAGCCGCATATCCATTTAGATACAACGCTAACAGCAGGTGAACCGGAGTGGAATAAAAGTGGCACCTTGTTTGAAGGCATTCAAAGATGGGCGCAAAGAAAAGAAACACTAACGAGCGAAGATGTAAAAACAAGAGCTAAACAAGCGTTAAAATGGCAAATTGCTCAAGGGATTCAGCACGTTCGGACACATGTAGATGTAACAGATCCAGAGTTAACGGCATTAAAAGCAATGCTCGAAGTGAAAGAAGAAATGGCTCCTTACGTAGATATTCAAATTGTTGCTTTCCCACAAGAGGGGATTCTATCCTATCCTAATGGGGTTGAACTGCTTGAAGAGTCAATGAAAATGGGTGCGGATGTAGTCGGAGGTATTCCTCATTTTGAATTTACAAGGGAATACGGAGTGGATTCGTTAAAAATCGCTTTTGACCTCGCTGAAAAATATGATCGATTAGTTGATATTCATTGTGATGAAATTGATGATGAACAGTCTCGATTTATTGAAGTTGTTGCGGCGGAGGCTTACAAACGTGGAATAGGTTCGCGCACAACAGCGAGCCATACCACAGCAATGGGCTCCTATAATGATGCATATACGTACAAACTATTTCGCTTATTAAAGCTTTCTTCGATTAATTTTGTATCAAATCCGCTTGTGAATATCCACCTTCAAGGGAGATTTGATACGTATCCAAAACGAAGAGGTTTAACACGGGTAAAAGAGTTACAGGAAGCGGGAATAAACATTTGCTTTGGCCATGATGATATATTCGATCCTTGGTATCCACTAGGAACTGGGAATATGCTTCAAGTATTGCATATGGGGATCCATGCTTCGCAATTAATGGGATATGAACAAATTATAAATTCAATTGATTTGATTACGAAAAACAGTGCTAAAACGTTACAAATTGAAGAGAATTATGGAATCGAAGAAGGAAAACAAGCGAACTTTATTGTCTTGTCTGCAGAAAATGAATATGAAGCGATTCGAAAGCAAGCAACCGTTAGGTATTCCTTCAGAAATGGCAAGATTATTGCCGAAACAAAGCCAAGTGAAGCAACCATAACTTTAGATCAAATGGAAGAGAAGATTAATTTTAATAGATTCGGACACAACTCTAAATAGGGTTGTGTTTTTTTATTTTCACTTGACCTTAAAGTAACTTTAAGCCGTATGATGGAACTTAAGGAGGTGTAACTTTGAGTAAGTTAATGACTATACAAGATTTTTCCGAAAGAACTGGGATTTCTAAAAGTGCTTTAAGGTATTATGAGTCAAAGAATTTACTTCATTCAGTAGGTAGAAACTCCAGTGGGTATCGAGTTTATTCTGATAATCAAGTTGCAATTATTAAGCTAATCTCTAGTTTGCGTTTGGCTGATGTACCTATAAAAGACATCGAGGTCTATTTAAAAGAAGATGATGAAAACACAAGACAAAATATGATGAATAATTGGATTAAGCTAATAAAGAAAAGATTAGATGTCTTGAGTGTAAGTTTGCGATATTTAGAAAGCGATTCTACAAATGATCAAATTTATCTATTCGATAAAGCTGCAGAAACTATTTTATGGTTCTCAGCAGAGTCTGAAACAGGGAAATTCAGAGAACATTTTGTTAAAAGAGGGAAAGAACTTGAAAAATTAAATATACCTATAAAAAGTTGTTATTTAAAATATGTATCTGGAAATGAATTGATTAAAGCTCAAATTGGCTTCAGCGTACCATTAGAAATCCAAACAAATGGACTACCTGAAGGATATTTAATCGAACGTATGGCTTCATGTATATGTATTGCTTTGTCTTTCAATGACCCCATTACCGAAATACAAAACGGCTATCGGAAATTATTAATTTATGCCAATGAACACAAATGGATTCCAGCAGGTTCCATACTTGAATGGTATCGTGGAGAAGACTTCACGGATATCGATATATTAATGCCTGTCACTCAAATTGGAACAGGGAGGACATAGTTAATGTATATAAATGAAGAGTTAGTTGTAAGAATAGTAGAATTGAGAGGAAACTACTATCAATTTGGCATGGAACAAGGTAAAGAATTAATGTCCTTGCGGGTTTTAGAACAAATGGACCAGTTAAGGGATTTGGCGATTCACTCCAATGTACAAAAGGCGAAGGTACTATTAAAGAAGGTTTCACCGAAGCTTTTTCAAGAACTAGAAGGCTTGGCAGAAGGATTGAATATGGAACTAGATACGGCCATTAAACTTTTTAGTGGATATGATGTAGTATTTCCAGAAATGGGGTGTACTACGTTGGTAAACGATGGCTATTATGTACGCAATTATGATTTTAGCCCAGAAATGTACGATGCAAGACTTGTATTTACAAATCCTACAGATGGCTATGTTAGTGTAGGCTTTAGTCAGCAAGTAACGGGAAGACTTGATGGAATGAATGAAAAAGGACTCGTAGTAGGGTTACATTTTGTAAATAACGAATATAGGGATGAGGGATTTCTTGCAACGACAATTGTTAGAATGCTTTTAGAACAATGTGCAAATATTGAAGACGCGATCCACTTCATCACGAATATACCTCATGGCTATTGCTACAATTACTCCATTACAGACCAAAGTGGAAAAAGTATAATAGTAGAAGCTTCACCACACCAACAGATAATAAACTTCACAAATCCGCTAATATGTACAAATCACTTTGAATCAGAAATATTACGAGAGAAAAATAGAATAGAGATACAAGGCTCGGTAAAACGGAAGGAGTATGTGAATTCCTTATTATCGGAGAGTTTATCGCCAATGTCTGCTTATCATCATTTTAATGATGAAAGTTCTCCATTATTTTTTAAATACTATAAAGAGTACTTTGGTACGTTGCATACTGTCGTCTATTCACCAAAAGATTTAAGCATCATCGTTGGTATCGGTGAGAATTGTAAACCGATGATGTTTTCTCTGAAAGAATATATGGAAGGGAGATTGGTTCTTCCTAAATATGTGAAGGGGATGATTACACAATCTGGATGAGAAAAACATTTTTTGGAGGGAAGATAGGCCAGCAATGCTGAAAATTAAATGAATGATAAACCTCATTTAAATACATCACGGAGAAACATACCATAAGTAAATAAGGTTTTAATGGAACGTTCTTGGCCAAGTATATACATTTTTATCATGAGCTAGACATATTCAGATAAAATGAATATGTCTATTTTATTTGCAAATCTTGTAACGCTTTAGCATTTCACTAGTTATTAGGGTGAAGGGGGGAAGATATGGACTTTGAGGAGATCTATCAAACTTATTTTCATGATGTTTATTTATATATGAGAACCTTGACGTTGGATGAAAATACCGCGGAAGAAATGACACAAGAAGCGTTTTTTAAGGCACTGAAGTCCATTAACCAATTTGACGGCAAAAAAGATATACGAGCATGGCTGTTTACAATCGCGAAAAATACATACTTTACGCATTACAAAAAGCAGCAACGTCAAATCAGTCAGATGGAAGAATCCGTACTAGATGTTCAAATCGTCGATCGTTTAATGGATGAAGAACAGGCTTTTGCGATTCACCATTATTTACACACGATGGAGGAACCGTATAAAGAAGTCTTTACACTTCGCACATTTGGCGAACTATCTTTTGAGAAAATTGGTCAGCTTTTCGGTAAAAGTGATGGCTGGGCTAGGGTGACGTTTTATCGTGCAAAAAAGAAAATCGTAGCGCATATGGAGGCGAGACAAGATGGAAGAAATTAAATGTACAATCATTCAGGACCTGCTACCGCTTTATGTAGATGGTGTTGTGAGTGAAGATACGAAAGAGCTAGTCAATCAGCATTTAAAAACATGCAAGGCTTGTCAAAAAGAATATGAACAGATGACGCAAACGATGTATGTACCGATTGAAAATAAAGCGACATTATTTAAAAAAATCAATAAAAAATGGAATCGTAAAAAAATTATGCTTATAGGTGGTTCTGTTTTAACGACTGCTTTATTCTGTTTTGCTGCATTTTCATATGTGTTTCACTATGAAAAACCGATTCCTTACTCAAAGGAACTATTTGAGATTGAACAACAGGAAGACGGGACACTCGTTTCCAATTATTTTGGGAAAAGTCATGCAGGGACTCATATGACGCATCCGTTGAAAGTCGAAATAGATGGAGAAAAGAAAAATATTAGCTTGATTAATTATGTTGAAACAATGGCTAATTCTCCTACGAGCAATTACCTACGAGAGGATGAAAGAACAGGTCCAGAGCGATCTAAGTTACCGGATAGTCAAACGGTTGACGCCGTATATTATGGGCAGTTTGATCTTGAAAAAGTAATCATCACAAAAGAGCAAACATGGGACGAACTTTTGCAAGATATGACTTTAATTTGGGAGAGATAGAAGGAACGGAAGAACTATATAATAAGTAGTTAGTGCGTTTTTTATAGAGGGGCTGTCCGGACAGACCCTTTATATATTAGTAGATAAATAAACAGGTTTTTTACGTGTTATTGAATTTAACTGAATATTTGAGTGTTTGATTTCATGATTTACCTTCGACCTATACAAATTTCAAACGAACATTTGCTTCACGTTTAAACATTTCAAGGTGACTTGGCTCGATTTCTTCAATATTTATCGTCCGTTCTATTAATTTTTGTTCCCCATCACCGGCCCAAAAAATGAGTAGCTGCACGTTTTCGATTCCTTTTATATATGCCTTTATATAATCGGCAAAATCAGTTAAAAATCTACCTTTCCATTTGCCTTCAATCCAATACACAAATTCTTTTTCAGTATAAAAAGCTAAATCAAATGGTGGTACTTCACATATAGATATCACCAGCTCATCAAATGCCGACTCATCCGATGCATGTAATATGAGTGCATCATCGTCCATCGAATGCCAAGACTGCTCTGGAGTATTTTCTGAAATTGGATATAATCTTTTTAATTCTCTTACTGTAATTTCCGTAATACCGCTATAATCTACTTCTTTTAAGGGATAATCTGAAACAAGGAATGTAAATAAAGACATATGTATGAATAAGCTCCTTTAGATGATATTTTTTAAATAAGTGGTTGAATCTCCTAGATTAGGCGCTAATAAATCCTGAGACAGCAAAGGATAAGAAACTTAATGCAATAATCATTGTCTCTTTATCTAAATATTACCATGTTTATTTAAATAGGAATAATGGTTGTTGAAAAGAGAAAAAAACGAATCCAACTTTACGGATTCGTTTTTCATGTTTTTTTCCGTCGTGCTCTTAATCTTTTCTATTTTTTGCAATCCATCGCCGCGATGTAGCCGAATGTGATGCCTGGCCCAAGTGTCGCTCCTGGTCCTGGATATGTTCGGCCCATAACAGAGGCAGAGCAGTTTCCAGCAGCATATACGCCTTGAATCGGTGAACCATCACTTCTCAAGATCCGTGCCTTTTCATCAATTTCGACGCCACCCTTCGTTCCAATGTCTCCAGGGAATACTTTTAGCGCGTAATAAGGACCGTGTTCCAATGTATCTAAATTAGGGTTTGGCAATGTCGGGTCTCCGTAATAACGATCGTATGGGTTGTCCCCACGCCCGAAGTCCTCATCTTTTGCTTTACGTGCGAAGCCATTAAAGCGTTCGATCGTTGCTTTCAATTTTGCAGGTTCGATGCTTATTTTGTTTGCTAATTCCTCTACACTGTCCCCTGCTTGTACGATCCCGTGTTCATAATACTCTTTCGGGAAGTCTTGGCCAGGGAATTGACCAGCAAAGATATACCGTTTTTTCGTCCGCTTGTCGATGATGAACCAAGAATGGATCGCTTTCCCGCCTGTTTTTTCATTGTGTTCGTACATCAAATCGATAAATTCGTGATAAGGGATGGCTTCGTTCAAATAGCGATCGCCGTTTTGGTCCACAACGATCATACTAGGGATGCCACGATCTGCTACTAAGAAAAAGGGGCTCCCGTTGTGGTCGATGATGGAAGGGGCTCCCCACACACTGTCCATTAAGCCGAACTTTGCTCCTAGTTTCTCAGCAGGTGTCAAAATATCCCCTGTTTGTCCTTGTGGAGAAGATGTCCAGGCTTCATTTGTTGGCTGAGGCAAGTATTTTTCCCGTTTAGATTGGTCTCTTGAGAAACCACCTGAACCTAAAATGACGCCTTTATTCGCCTTTAAAAACATCTCTTTTCCGTCTTTTTTGACTTTAATGCCAACGACGCGATTACCTTCATATAGGAAGTCCTCAAAACGAGTGTTTAGCCACAATTCGCCGCCTGCTTCTTTGTATGATAAAGCAAAACGAGCCATTAAGGATTGACCTAACGCAGATAAGCGGGCACCTGTTAATTTCGAACGAATCATCCGCATCCCCAAGCGGAGTGATCGCATTTTCCCTTTGGTTGTGCGGGTAATCATGTTCACCTTATGGAAATCTTGACCATTCATCACAAACCCTTTGGTTGAGATGGTAGGCGCAAGTAAATCTTTTTCCCATTCTTTTAACTTTCGGGTATCAAAGAGCAACGGTTCAATGGAGCGTCCGTGCGCTTTCCCGCCAGGTAAATGCGCGTAATAATCAGAATAATTGGTTGCATAAGAGTAACGCATATGTTTTGTTTTTTTATGGAAGTAATCTAACATTTCAATCCCACGATTTAAATAGGTCTCTTTCATGGAATCTGACGTCGCTTCTCCGATGGTTGCATCCAAATATTGCTTCGCTTCCTCGTACGTGTCTCCTACACCAGCTTCTACCAAATAACGGTTATTGGGGATCCAGACCCCGCCACCCGATAAAGCAGAAGCACCACCAAACACCTTTTCTTTTTCAATCAACAGCGTATGTAACCCCTCTAATTTGGCAGTCAAAGCAGCTGAGAAACCTGAAGCACCCGAACCGACAACTAACACATCATATTCTTTGTCCCACTTCATATCTTTTTTCCCCCTTTATAAATTTACACTTGATTATGAATCTACCAAATTCTTTTCTAGTGAACAAAACCCCTCTTTTTTGTATGGGTAAAAATACCTCCTATTCCATTTATCTCCTTGATTATATGGCTAGCATCCTATTTATTCAAGGAACCTGCACTCACGAGAGGGGTTAGGCACTTCAGCAGAATTGACATATTGTATGGAAATACGATATTAATTGCCACGGTTTATTTAGCAATTAAAAATTCCTATTCATGAATATTGGAATTTTTAATGCTAATTAGGTAATAAGAACTATTGTTGTGGAAATTCGTCTAAAAAAAGGAAAATAAAAAGAGTTTAATGGAGGGATTTGAAAATTATTATAGTATTATAGTCTTATTATGTAAGTGCATACACTGTAAATGCTCAAAAATAAGGAAAATGATTTATGGGTTTTAGGAAACGTTGGATGGAGATTTGAACAAATAAACGAAAAAATCTATGTTCATAAAATAAAAAAGGAATGACGAATATGCGTAATAATCTTTTTTCAGCCATTAAAAAATCTTTCAAGCTTAAATTAATGTTCATTTTGCTATCAATATCGCTAATTCCACTTGTTGTTTCTTCATCCATTTTAGTTATGCAATCCAATAGTGCCATAAATACAACTTCTCAAGATGCTTTTGAAGAGACAACAAATCTTAATGCGAAGTATATTAATGACTGGATTTCACAAAAAATTGAATCCATGCAAGCTGTTGTGAAGAATCATCCAGAATTTTTGAATAATGACCCTACACAAGTTATCCCAGTTCTTCAGGTAATGGCACAAAGCGATCCTGACGTACAAGTATTTTCATATGTGGACACAAAGGGGCATGTCTACGAAACAAATGGTCAAAATTACGACGGAAGTAATTTCCAGAATGTAAAAAATGCGATGAGTACAAAAAACATCGCAGTCTCTGATATTCTTCAATCTGTTAGTGAAGATCTTGAAATCATTATCATCGATGTTCCCCTTGTCAATGAAAAGGGTGAATTTAGAGGGATTGTCCAATCGATGCTAGATGTATCGAAAATTTCAAAGGTTGTCAAAGACATTAAAGTCGCTACAACCGGAAAAGGGTATTTAGTCTCAAGCACTGGTGTCATTCTGATCCATCCTGATGCTGCGAAAATCGGTAAGAATATGGATGAAACAGAGAATGAAGAAACCGAAAAAATCCTAAGCAAAAATGTTCTGGCCAATAAAATTGGAACCTTAGATTATAAAGATAACAGTGGTGAGAGTATAGTTGCTTCTTACAAAGAAATCGAGAGGACAGGCTGGCGCCTAGTTTTAGATGCGCCTTTTCAAGAAATGAATGAGCAGGCCGAGAAATCTAAGCAAATTGCTACTATGATTATTGTCATTTCTTTAATCAGTGTGGCGATCATTGCAATCTTGCTCTCAAGAGTAGTAGTTAGTCCGATTTTAAAACTTATAGAAAACTCTAAGAAAATGGCTAATGGTGATTTTACCACTAAAATTGAGGTTAAAGGCAAGGATGAAATCGCTGAGCTTTCAATAGCATATAATTCCATGATGGACAATTTAAGAAATCTAATTCAGCAAGTAATCATTGCTTCAAATACTGTGGATTCTAAAACGCGTGAAATGAACAGCCTGGCTGCTCAGTCTGGGAAAATTTCATCTGAAATCCTTATTACGGTGGATGGATTTGCAAGTGGCGCAACTGATCAAGCAGAGTCCGTACAAAGTGGAGCATCAATGGTCACTAGCATAACAAATGATATCCAAGAAATCACAACGAATGTTGAAGGCACTGCGGATATGATTAAAGTAGTTAATGCTGCAGTTGACGAAGGATTTACGGCTATCGTAGGTCAGTTAAGTCTAATGGAAGAAAGCAAAAAAACGACTGATAATGTTGGAATGGCGATAGATATGCTAGCTGAAAGATCTGCCAAGATCAGCGCTATCGTTGATGTCATTGGAGGCATAGCTAGCCAAACAAACCTTCTAGCGCTTAACGCTGCAATCGAGGCAGCCCGTGCAGGGGAACATGGAAAGGGTTTTGCCGTTGTTGCAGATGAAGTAAGAAAGCTTGCGGAACAATCAGCGAATTCAAGTAATGAGATCATCTCCCTTATCAAGGAAATACAGGCAAGCACATCTCAAAGTGTTGATGAAGTTAATCTAGTAAAAGAAGTTGTATCAAAGCAAGAAATTGCAGTAAATGATACAAAGAAATATTTTGACCAAATAAGAGAATCCGTACAAAACATCGTAACACAAATAAACAAAGCGGCATCTTCAGCAAATGAAGTAAATAGAAAATCACATGAGATATCGATGGTGATGGAGAATATTGCAGCTGTAGCTGAAGAAAATGCAGCAGCCACAGAGGAGTTTGTAGCAGTGACTCAAGAACAGGCTCATGGAATCGAAAAGGTGAGAGAAGATTCTAATGATGTTGTACATGAGGCGAATCATCTTCTTGAAGCGGTTAAGAATTTTAAAATTTAATGATTATATTTAGACCAGAGTATATAGCTCTGGTTTTTTTTATTACGATTGAATATTACCGATATATCGAATATAATTATCGATATAGTTAAGGAGTGGTGAAAATGAGAAAGCGGAGAGGGTTTGTACAAGCGGCGATTTTGCATTTGCTGAAAGAAGGACCGATGCATGGCTATCAGATGATGAAGGAGCTAGAGGAACGGTCAAATGGTTCTTATTCAGCAAGTGCGGGGACGATTTATCCTGCGCTTCAAGAATTATTGGATAAAAATCTGATTGACCTAGATAGCGGATCAGATAAAAAGATCTACTCTCTCAATGAGAACGGGAAATTGCATCTAGCGGAAGCCCATAGAGGGGAAGAGAACGATTTTTGGGCTAAGTGGAAAGAAAAAATGATGTGGAAGAATTCCACAGAGTCGAAACAATTAAAAGAGACAATTGAACGATGGGAAGAAGAAGTTCGAAAAGCGATAAAACAAACACGAGGAAATCCAGAAGGTGTACGTGAATTAATGGTACTTATCGATGAAATGACCGACCGGTTAAAAAAGACCAGCATTAAGAGTGAGGAATGTTCATGAATGCAATGAAAAAGTTACTTCAATATATTAGACCATACACACTTTTTGCTGTTTTAGCACCGCTTTTCATGTGTATTGAAGTAGTTATGGATCTTTTGCAGCCAACGATTATGCAGAAGATGATTGATACAGGCATCGCTAATCAAGATAACGGCTATGTCTTGAAACTAGGTCTGTTCATGCTACTAAGTGCGTTTATTGGTTTAATTGGTGGAGCGGGAAGCTCTATCTATGCTGCGAAAGCATCAGTCAATTTTGGGACTGATATTCGACGAGAAGTATTTAAAAAGACAGAAAAGTTTTCGAATCAGAATACAGATTCAATTGGTACAGGCAAATTAATAACGATTTTAACGAATGATATTGCGACAATACAACAGGCTATCATTATGACATTACGAATATTCGTACGAGGTCCTTTGTTGTTTATCGGATCTGTTGTGATTGTTTGGTTTACTGCACGAGAATTATTTCCTGTATTGTTAGTCGCCATCCCTATTCTTATTGCTTTCATCTATTATTTTTCCGTCAAGTCTGGGAAGCTATTTGCGAAAGTACAAAAGGCGATGGACCAGGTGAATTTAAAGCTTCAAGAAATGTTGGCTGGTATTCGGGTGATTAAGGCATTTGATCGCCACGATTATGAAAAGAAAAACTTTAAAATCGTCAATGATCTATTGATGAAACGGAATATGACGGCGGAACAGCTTATTTTAACGCTCATGCCGATTATGATGTTCATTGTGAATATCGGAATTGTTGCTGGACTCTGGATGGGTGTGATCAAGGTAAATGAAGGAACCCTTCAAGTTGGAGTGATTTTGGCCTTTATTAATTATTTAAACATTATGATGAACGGATTAATGAGCAGCAGCCATGTCCTCATGCAGATTGCTCGCTCATTTTCTTCAGCAGAGCGTGTTGTTCAAGTGCTTGAAACGGAAGTGGATATTACCGAACGTGATCAACCGATTGCGGAAAAAGAAATATGTGGTGAAGTGGAATTTAGACAGGTGTATTTCAGCTATAGCAAAAATGGCGAGTATGTGCTTCGAAACATTACGTTTAAAGCGAGCCCTGGACAAACGATCGGGATTATTGGTTCAACCGGAAGTGGAAAATCAACCCTCGTTAAACTGATTCCTCGTCTCTATGATCCTGATTCAGGAGATATTTTCATAGACGGGATGAATGTAAAGGATTTATCGCTTGAAAAACTCCGTACAGCCATTGGATTTGTTCCCCAAAAAGCCACATTGTTTTCTGGGGCTATCAAGGATAATTTACATTTCGGAAAAGAGAATGCAACAGCTAATGAGATGGACCAAGCGGCACAGGCTGTTGCCGCACTTGAGTTTATTAATCGGTTGGATAAAAGATTCGATCATGAGCTTATGCAAGGAGCGACCAATTTATCTGGGGGACAAAAGCAAAGACTATCGATGGCACGTGCTTTTATCCGAGAACCAAATATTTTAATTCTTGATGATTCTACTTCAGCAATTGATGCATTGTCAGAATCAGCCGTGCAGCAGGCGTTAAGAGAAGCTTACGCCAATACGACTGTTTTTATCATTTCATCAAAAATATCATCCATTATTGATGCGGATCAGATTCTTGTGATGGAAGATGGAACTATTGAATCTAGTGGTACACATGAAGAGCTGCTAAATAGGAGTAATGTATATCGAGATATCTATACTTCTCAAAGTGGAAGAGAGGTGACAATACATGAGTAAACCTGTTTCACAATCGAATCCCGATATGATGAATCGTGTGCGTGGTCCGAGGGGCTTTAGTGGTCCAGCTGTAAAGGCAAAGGATCGAAAGGGAACGATAAAACGCATTTGGCTGTATATGGAGCAGCAAAAAGTAGCCTTAGTGGCTTCGATCATTTTTGTCATTCTCTCTACTTTATTAGGTCTCCTTGGACCTTATATGATCGGAATTATCATTGACGAATACATTATTCCAAAGGATATTAGTGGAACGATTAAGCTATTAGTTCTCCTTCTGCTCGTTTATTTTGCAACTGCGGCATTTACATGGCTGCAAACATTTATGATGGTTCGCGTCTCATTGCAAACGATCCGTAATTTACGTCAGGATTTATTTAATAAATTTCAAACCTTATCCTTACGATTTTTTGATAACCGTACACATGGTGATCTGATGAGTAGGGTTACGAATGATATCGAGAGTTTGAATAATGCATTGAGCCAAAGTGTCATCCAAATTTTTTCGTCCATTTTGATGGTGACTGGAGTAACGATTGCGATGTTTACCCTTAATTGGCAGCTTGCGATTGTCACGTTTCTTGTCCTTCCAGTCATGATGCTGACAACGAAAATCTTGATTACCTATAGTCGAAAATATTTTAAGAGGCGCCAGAAGAACTTAGGTGAACTAAATGGATTTATCGAGGAAGCTATTTCGGGCAATGAAGTCATCACCCTTTTTAGTAAAGAGGAAAAAATAGACAAGAAATTTTCAGGGATTAATGAAAGTTTACGTCACTCAGCTATGTCTGCCGATACCGTTTCTGGATTTCTTGGACCAGTTAATAACTTTATTAATAATATTGGACTTGGTTTGGTGATCGCAGTTGGTGCCATTTTGACGATAAAAGGGATGGCATCTGTTGGGATTATCGCGGCTTTTGTTACGTACTCTAGGCAGTTCTTTCGCCCAATTAACCAGCTGTCTAGTTTATTAAATATGTTTCAGTCGGCTATTGCAGGTGCGGAACGTGTATTTGAAATTATGGATGAGACACCTGACTTAGTCGATAAAAAGGATGCTATTGTTGTCGAGTCTCTGAAAGGTGATGTTGAGTTTTCACATGTCCATTTTGGCTATGAAACAGGAAAGCCTATTTTGAAAAATATTCATTTCCGAGTGAGACCAGGTGAGACAATTGCTCTTGTCGGCCCAACCGGTTCAGGCAAGACGACCATTATTAATTTATTGACGAGGTTTTATGATGTGACCGCAGGCGTACTAAAAGTGGATGGTCGAGATATACGTGATTATCAATTAAGCGGGTTACGGAAAAAAATCGGAGTGGTCCTTCAAGACACGTTCTTGTTTTCAGGAACGATTATGGAAAATATTCGTTATGGATGCTTAGAAGCAACCGATGAAGAAGTGATAGCTGCAGCCAAAACGGCGTCGGCACACCAATATATTAAGCATTTGCCTGAAGGCTATCATACACATATTACTTCGGGTGGCTCTAATTTAAGTCAGGGGCAACGCCAATTACTAGCCATTGCTAGGGCAATTTTAGCGGATTCAGATATTCTGATTTTGGATGAAGCGACATCAAGCATCGATACAAATACCGAAATCGAAATCCAAAAGGGAATCAATCGCTTAACAGAAGGTCGAACAAGCTTTGTCATTGCTCACCGCTTGAAAACGATCGAAAATGCAGATCGGATTTTAGTCATCAATCAAGGGGAAATCATCGAATCAGGTACACATGAAGAGCTTTTACAGAACAAAGGATTTTATTTCAATATGTATGAAAGTCAGTTTCATAATCGAGGGAAATAGCTAGAAGGAAATCAATAAAAAGCTAGACAAGGTAGAGCCTTTACGACATACCTTGTCTAGCTTTTTTATTTTTATTATTGACTGAATATTATTTAACTGTTATGGTTATATACATAAGTATAGAACCATAACAGTTGTGTTTAATGAGACAGAAAAGTGGTGAAATGTATGTTTAATCAAGACAAACCAATCTATGTCCAGATTCGAGAAAAAATTGAGGATCAAATTGTAAATGATCAACTAAAAGAAGGAGAACAAGCGCCATCAACCAATCAGCTTGCTGCCTTTTATAAGATTAATCACGTTACGGTTTCAAAAGGGGTTAATCAACTAGTTGAAGAAGAAATACTTTACAAAAAAAGGGGAATTGGGATGTTTGTAGCAGAAGGAGCGAAAGAAAAACTAATTACAAAACGAAAAGATGCATTCAAGGATGCATTTATTGTGGGATTGGTACTCGAGGCGGAAAAGCTAGGAATTAGTGAAAGTGAAATCGTTGAATATATTAAACAGGTGAAGGGAAGTAGGGAAAGTGACAATCGAAATTGAAATGACAAACCTTAGCCTCCAATATGGAAATCAGCAGGCGTTGAAAGATATTACTTGTAAAATGAGCGGAGAGAAGATTTTTGGATTACTAGGAAGGAATGGGGCTGGAAAAACATCGTTATTGTCAATTCTTGCTTCATTTCGAGAGCAAACGAAAGGCTCCATCAAAATAGCAGGTGAAGCGCCCTTTGAAAATGCAAAAATAATGCAACAGGTGGCGTTTAACTATAATAAGAATTATAAAGAAGAAACGGATACCGTAAAATCCGTACTTGAGGGTGTTGCCAGATATCGACCTAACTTTGATAAGAATTACGCAAATGAATTGGCCAACCGTTTTAAATTGCCATTTGATAAGAAGATAAAGCATTTTTCAAAGGGCATGCAATCTGCTTTAAACGTTACGATCGGATTAGCAAGTCGTGCACCTATTACGATTTTTGATGAATCCTATCTTGGAATGGATGCTCCAACGAGAGAAATGTTTTATCAAGAATTGCTAACAGATCAAGAAAGGCATCCGAGAATGATGATTGTTTCGACTCATCTTGTATCAGAAATGGATTATTTATTTGATGAAGTCCTGATTCTCGATAAAGGGAAATTACTTCTCCAAGAAGAGTACGATTCGCTTGTAACGAAAGGAGCTTCCGTAACAGGTCGTGCCGAAGATGTCGATGATTTTGTTAAATCGATGATTCAGTTGAATGAAAGGCAGCTA
This sequence comes from Bacillota bacterium, assembly GCA_023387295.1. Lineage (GTDB taxonomy): Bacteria > Bacillota > Bacilli > Bacillales > Cytobacillaceae > Cytobacillus. Next base: position 24,636 of record JAEWIG010000206.1, read on the forward strand.
GGCGGTATGAAATCTGTCATGGTATATGAGGAGTTAAGTGAGGCTGATCGGGAAACAGCTTATTATAAGGGGCTTGAGATTGGAACGATCCCCCTTCAAGACTTATTTATCTATTTAACTGAAGGGGGAGCTGATTAATATGCAAAAACGTATTTATCCTAAAGTTGCCATTGATATGTTTTGGACTCAATTCTTTTGGGCTTTAAGTTATTTAGGGGTGATGTTCGTTATACACATTGTAAAAATCGTTGCTACCTTCATCAATCATGATGGAGTAAGTCCTTACTTTGCAAATGTGTACGTTACTTCCAATATTTTTATGCTAGTAGTTGGGATCATTTCTACTTTAGGATTTCTTCAATATTATGTTGAAAATGGTGTGACGAGAAAAGACTATTTCAAAGGTTCTGCACTCGCATCCGTTGGGTTGTCATTATCAATACCAGTTGTGACAGGCCTAGTATCTTTGCTTGAATTCGCGATTTCAAAAATCGTGAACATCAATTTTTTAGTAGACAAATCTATGTTTCTCGTAGAATCAGAGGATTTTGGAGGCCCTATTAAAGATATTTTCGGGAATGTTATTATATCAGTCGTTCTCCCACCTTCTGTTAGTCTAACGGACCATTGGCTATTAGCCGTTTTCGTATTAGCTTTAAATTTATTTTGCTTTTATTTGATTGGTTGGTTTATTAGCGCAAGCCTTTACCGTTTAGGTGTTGTTGTAGGATTGGTGTCCATCATTATTTCTTTTGTCATCGTCTATTTATATGACTTTTTATTAAGGACTGCACTACATTTACCTGCTGTAGCGATGTTCGATGCTATTGAAGTTCCAACAGTGGTTGCTGCTATCGGGGTCATACTCATTATTTCTATTATTCTCTGGATGATCAGACAATTAACGAAAAGAGTTCCGATAAAACAACTTTAAATAGTAAGTGTCAAAATGATTTAATCAGCCAGCATCCAGCTGGCTTTTTTAGTTTTAAGAAAATCTTAAGATTTACATTAACCCTTTATTAAGAATTGGTTGGTAACATCATGTTAGACCAATAATATGGGTGATAAAATAGGTTGTAATTGAAACATAGGAGTGAACGTCCATGAACATATTGGTTTGTGATGATGATAAGGAAATTGTCGATGCGATCGGCATTTATCTAGAAAATGAAGGCTACAAAATCGTAAAGGCCTATAACGGAATTGAGGCTTTAGATATGCTTGAAAAGCATAGTGTCCAACTTATTATCATGGATATTATGATGCCGAAGATGGACGGGATGACCGCGACAATGAAGATTCGCGAAGATAATAAAATCCCGTTAATTATGGTTTCGGCTAAATCTGAGGATTATGACAAAATACTCGGATTAAATATCGGAGCAGATGACTATATCACGAAGCCTTTTAATCCGTTAGAGCTCATCGCAAGAGTGAAATCACAGCTGAGAAGATATACAACATTAGGAGGTCTTGAAACGAAGAGCCACGTTTATCAAACGGGGGGACTTATCGTTGATGATGAAAGTAAAACGATCACGCTTGATGGAGAAGAGGTGTATCTGACACCTGTGCAATATAAGATCCTAAAGCTTTTGACTGCAAATGCAGGAAGAGTCTTTTCCATAGAGGAGCTCTATGAGAAGGTGTGGAATGAGAAGGCCTTTAATCCAGAGAACACGGTAGCTGTTCATATTAGAAAGATAAGAGAAAAAATCGAAATTAATCCGAAAGAGCCTAAATATTTGAAAGTGGTGTGGGGAATTGGGTACAAAGTTGAAAAAATTTAGCCATTCAATCATAACAAAATTGATTGTATTTATGTTGATGATTCTTTGTTTTACAGGTGCGATGAAAGCATTTGTCGAAGTAGAAATCATCCATGATGCAGATTTTCATAGTATTTTTGAAGAAAATTATTTCGAAAGCAGAGCCTATATACAGGAAAGTGAAGAGCTTGTCCATGATCTAACAAGACTAATCGGAGAATATAAAAGTGAAGAACATATATTAAATGGTGGGACGATTAGTGAGGATGAATTAAGATGGATAGAAGAACCTTTATTTGAAGAATTTCAAAGTGCTGGAAATTATAATGATGAACTAAGTTATGAGGAAAATATTCAAAAGTTTAAAGAAGTATATGCAGACAAAATCGCACAAGCAAAGCTTGCGAAAAGCAAGGAAGAGTTAAAGGGGTTCTATTCATTGTTGCAGCATTTGGAGGAACATAAAACTCCGTTATTCTATGCTACCGATGGCACAAATGTCTTTACTAATAGTACGGAGAAGGAAAAAGAACAATTTACATCTTATCCAGCTTATATCATCTATAAGGATTATAAAACGGAGATTTACCCGCAAGAAGCGAAGAAAAATGAATACTTATATCGGTTAACAGGACAAATTGACGAACTGGATCCGGAAACGAGTGTTGTTTATCTAGCTTTTTCACAATCGTTTTTAGACGAAAAAATAAAGGAATGGGAAGAAAATAAAGCATTTGCGAAAAATAATTTATCCAAATTAGTAGGCTGTTTAGTAGGATTTATTCTATCCTTTCTTTATTTAGTACTTGTAGTTGGAAGAAAATCATTTAAGGATAAAGAGCTACACTTCAATTCGATAGACAAAATCTATAATGATCTTAATATAGGTTTGATTATTGGAGTTATCTTTATGTGGTTTTTATTTGTAGAGGCTGTTAGTTTAGAAAGTGTTCCCAAAACGGCCATATTAATCACCATTCCGCTTTCCGTAGTGGGCTTTATCCTCATTTTTTCCTTAATAAAGCATCTCAAAAATAGAACATTCTTAAAGCACACGTTAATCTATCGTATTCTTTATAAAATCGTTTCATTTGTAAGAGATGTCTATAATAATGGAAGTGTCGGCGTAAAAACAGTTTTACTTGTTGTCGGTTATCCGATATTAGTCGCTCTAACCTTTTTCATGTTCCCGATAACATTAGGTTTGGCAGCTTGGGTCGCTCTTAAAAAGGTCAAAGCTTACAATCAGATAAAAGAGGGAGTAGAAAAAATCAAGGATGGCGATCTTCAGCATCGAATCGATCTAGCTGGAAAAGGGGAATTTGCCCAACTAGCTACAAATATAAACAGCATTACCGATGGCTTGAAAACAGCCGTTGCTAGTGAACTAAAGAGTGAGCGGCTAAAAACTGAGCTCATTACGAATGTCTCACATGATATAAGAACACCTTTAACTTCGATTATTACGTATGTGGATCTGTTGAAAAAAGAAAAGGATCCAACAAATGTTGAAAAATATATCGACGTATTGGATCAAAAATCAAAAAGACTAAAAATCCTAACCGATGATTTAATGGAAGCGGCAAAGGCTTCAAGCGGTAATATCCCCGTTCATTTTGAGCAAATTGATATTGTATCGTTAATTAATCAAGGGCTTGGAGAAGTAAATGACAAAATTCAAGCTTCTGAACTTGAATTTAAAACAAATTATCCAGAGGATAAAGTGTATTTGAAAGCCGATGGGAAATTATTGTGGCGCTCGATCGAAAATGTATTATCGAATATATTTAAATATGCTCTGAAAGGGTCAAGAGTCTATATCGATATTGAGGATATAGGCAATGAAGTCCGTATCACCTTCAAAAACATCTCAGCTTATGAGTTAAATATTTCAGCAGATGAATTAATGGAACGTTTTACAAGAGGGGATGAATCGAGGACTAGTCAAGGCAGCGGACTTGGACTATCCATCGCAAAAAGCCTCGTTGAAATCCAAAAAGGAAAATTTGATATTCAAATAGATGGCGACTTATTCAAGGTGATGATTGATATGCCGAAAGATAAAAAAGTCTTTATTGATTAAAATGTAATTAAGCCGATTCAAGACCATTTCTTGAATCGGCTTTTCTTAGTTATCCCCCTTATTTAAGTTCAACTTGTATGCGACCAATTCCGTTTAAATATTGCTCATAGCGTGCTACCTCAAGCTTTACTGGATTTGCTGGAAGCCTTTCGACATTTTCCATATCAAATACTTGACCAATTAACTTATAGTCCTCATAATCAGAAATCCATGTACTATTTGAACGGTAAATTGAACCTTCTGCATCAATTAAATGACTAAACACTGCCTTATGTTCATTCTTTTTATATGGAGATACTTTGTATTGAATTTCAAAATTATCTTTTATTTCAAGCTCGATATTAATATTATTTGGTTGGCTAATGACTTTTTTCTTATCAAAATCGATGACAATAAATTCATCGGCCCTATCAATCGCTTCAATTTCTCGCAGTTCAATTGTAATACTATCTGGGATACGAAAAAAATTACTTTCTAACATGATACTAAATTGTTCATCTTCATAATTACCAAATCCAACGACACCGTTTCGAATTTTGCCCCATTCCTCTTGATGCTCATCATATATACGAATATCCTCAAAGCTTAATATTTTCTTTGAATTTGATGGATCAATCGACATTTTTAATTCAGATCTAATCGGAGAAATAACGAGCTCATGAATCGTAAAGCGTTGCCCATCAACAATTAAATGTTTGTTAACAGTATATCGTTTAGATGCTTTAATTTCATTTTTTAATGTAAATGGAATTTCAAAGACCGTTTCTGGACGGTCATGCAGCGATAAAATAAGCTCAAAATCCTGCGATGAATAGTCCATACCTTGGCTTGCGACAACGTCAATTGTATTTTCAACTTCATATGTCCCTTCAGACTGTGCTGCCCAGCTACTACCAACGGTTGCTTTTACTAGTTCATTCTTATGTTTAACTTCCATTTTTACGCCCATGAAATTCGCTAAGTCTTCATCGGATTGCAGCTTATAGGAAATGATCATCCCGGATTCATCCGCCACAACACCTGTAATCGTGAGTGTTTTGCCATTAATTGTTTGGCTCGCATTAATTTGCTCGTAATATTCGTTGTTTAAAATATCTTCAATTCCTTTATCTAAAGCCAACATTTCAACAAGTGGCTTTAATCCAGGAATTTGTGCGACCGCATGTGCAATAGTAGGGGACACCCGAATGGATCCGATTAAGGCAATCATCATAATGGCAACAGCAATTGTGGATTGGATAAGTCGTTTATGGCGAGTTCTTTGTCTTTTTAATCGTTTATATGCAATAAGCTGTGC
>JAEWIG010000263.1 GCA_023387295.1 Bacillota bacterium
GATCTGTATGACAAAAATAGAATAAAAACAGGTAGAGCTCATGAACGTGGGACTCCTTTAGCAGAAGGAGATTATCATGTTGTAGTCCATGTATGGATTAGGAATAGTAAAGGTGAAGTTCTTTTGACAAAACGTCATGAAAATAAGACCCATCCAAATTTATGGGAATGTACGGGGGGCTCCATCTTAGTTGGTGAAGATAGTATAGAAGGTGCTCTGCGCGAGGTAAAAGAAGAAATAGGAATTCGTTTATTTAGAGATAATGAAAAGTTAGTAAAAAGTGAACGGCGCAATACGTATAACGATTTCTGTGATGTTTGGCTGTTCCATCAAAGCTTTGAAATTTCAGAAACGAAGCTTCAGCAAGATGAGGTAAGTGATGTTAAGTGGGTAACTAGAGCTGAACTTGATAATATATATCGTTCAAATCTGTTAGTACCGACTCTTAGTTACTATAATAATATTTTCAATAAATAGTGATATACCCATTCATCTTAAGCTATTAAAATATTGGGCGCTTTCCTATAATTAGGATAAGCGCTTATTTTCTTTTTTTAAAAAAATTTCCTATTTTGCAACTTTTTGTATCGTTGTTTCGTGGATAGGGTGAAGGGGGGAAAACGGTGGATTTAGATGAGGCATTTGAAGCATATGTGGATGATTTATATCGATACTTGTTTTCCCTTTCAAAAAATCACCATACGGCGGAGGATTTAGTGCAGGAGACGTTTTATCGGGCGTATCTTCAGCTTTCAGAGGATAATATTTGTCAAATTAAGCCTTGGCTGTTTAAAGTGGCTTATCATGCTTTTATTGATTTTATTAGAAAAAATAAACAGCTGGTCATTACTGATGTGATTCATAATCAAATTAGCATGAAAACACCGGAAATGAATCTTTTAGAAAAGGAAGGTTTCTCTACACTCATGAACGATATTCATTCATTGAAGGAAACCGAAATGCATGCACTCGTTCTTTGTGATTTACATCAGCTGAGTTTAAAAGAAGCGGCTGAAATCCTTCAATTAAATTTGAATACGCTGAAGAGCCATTTATCAAGAGGACGGAAAAAGGTGATTGAAAGGGTCAAAGAAAGGAGGAAACAGGATGGATAAAAAGCAAGATCAAAACGATGAGGAACTTTATCAATCTTTTTTACATGAATCAATGCAGGATTTTGAAAAGAGTCATAAGGTACCTGAAGAGAAACAAAAACGATTGATTAAAGCGGGCAAAAACCATGCGCTGCGTACAAATATTATGATCAGCCTAGCTATTTTACTATTCATTGTTCCAGTTCTTACTTTAAGCAGCTATTTATATTATGCGATTGGTGGAAAAGCGAATCATCTCATTGATATCGCCACAAAAACCATTTATGTAACGGAACCGAATATGAGTTTAGAAGAGCTGGAGTTAGAAGAGGATATCGGATTTTTTACGATGAATATTTATTTTGACGTGTTTAAGCGGATTGGAAAAAAGGATTATAAAGCGGGGGAATATTCGGTTAGATTCATAATGGATAAACCGAATATTCCTCAGCGTGAGCTGGAACTTGAAAGGCCATTTCCCAATCGAGGAGGTATGGAGACAGATTTGCTTTATCATCCGGAAGGACCATATGGAAAAAGTGTCTATTCTGACTGGGATATTCTCGAGCATCTTCCAGATGGAACGGTCGGGGAGATTTATCTTTCTTTGAATCAATTAATGAAGCCGGAGGAGCTTGAAAAACAGCTTGGGAAAAAGGTCGAAGTAAGATGGGTAGCTGTTGATACGGGCCTTGAAGATAAGAATTTATATGATATGGAATATTCGATTGCGCCAATCGGCTATCCACTTCAAGTCGATACGACTACATGGTCACCATTTAACGGAAGAGAAAAATCGAATGATGAGGTGTTTTTGGATATATTAAATTTTTTAGCTAAGGATGAAGCAACTGCTGAGAGAATTTCGCGGGCAAGATCTTTAGTTTTAACAGAAAGAATCCCATATCTAGAGAAGAATGGGATCCAAATTTATGGAGCAGTTGTCACCGGCCCTACACCAGAATTGAGAAAGCTAAAAGGTAATGATTTGATTAAAATCATGAAGGTAGGGGAAGTGAAGCTATGGAACTGAAAATGAGTAACAAGAACAATGGGAAACAAAGAAAATTGCCGACCATTTCCGGATTCCTATCCTTCCTGATTGCCCTTATAGCGCTTGCAGGAGTCAATATTACATTATTAATCGAAGTGGATGATTTTCCGAAAACATTTCTTGTCGACATGCCGATTGTCGGCTTTTTCCTCGGGCTGCTTGGGTTAATTACTGCTAAAAGATCGAGATTATATGCATTCTGGGGGATAGGGATTAGTTTGTTTATTTTAATTTTCACCGTTTTAATGATCGGACTGACTTGGGTGGGGATTAATCCGAAGCCTTAAATCTATTGGTGCAGGAATAATAATAAATTTATCTTTTTAAATATATACCTTCATTTTTCACGAATCGGGCGTAAATCTACAGAAGGATTACGCTCTTTCTTTATGTTCAGGCTATCTTATTGAATAGTACTTGTATGGTATATAATGTAATATATAAATAAGATATAGACATACCCTGTTAGGTCATCAGGTTAATAAATATAGAGAGGAAATGATACTGTGAGTATTCAAAGAAATGAAGACAAGCATTTTACATTTCAAGATTTCTTATCTTGGGATGAAGGTAGTCGATATGAAATATTTGACGGCGTTCCTGTTTTACTTGCTTCCCCAACGACAAAGCATCAAGGGGTCGTCTCCTTTTTAACGATAGAGTTTGGGATGTACTTCAAAGGAAAAGATTGTAGAATCTTCCCTTCCCCATTCACAGTACGGTTTTCTGAAGTAGATGATTTTGAAAATGCAGATAACGTATTTGAACCAGACGTTTCGATTGTTTGCAATAAGGAGCAGCTTGATCAGTTTGGATGCAAAGGTGCTCCCAGCTTAGTTGTAGAAGTCTTATCACCTTCCACGAGTAGGAATGACAGAATAAAAAAATATAACACATACCAAAAATTTGGAGTTAGCGAGTATTGGATTGTTGATCCTTCGAATGAAACTGTAGAGATATATGTATTAGATGAAGGAATATACAAACGTTGGAATGTGTACGGTCGAGAAGATGTGATTAAATCGAAGCAATTTGACAGTTTAGAAATTGCAGGAGAAGACATGTTTTCATATGGTGAATAACATCGAAGTAGGTTCTGCACAGAATATTTTTTAATAGGCTTATTAAAAGGCAAGTATAGAAGATGATTCTGTACTTGCCTTTTAATTTTAAAACAATAAAATTATGTGAAAATAATGACAATTAATCAAAAAAGCGTTAAACTTTGTTTATGTATATAATTTAAGATAAGAGCTTTAGTTTAATGTTATTTCGACATAATTTTAGGGGTTGAAAAAATGACGCAGTGGAAAGATGGCGTAGCTAAATTAGTCATCCCGACTCCTTTTCCTGTCGGTGATGTAAATGTATATATTGTCAAAGGTGACAGACTAACACTTGTAGATGTGGGACCAAAAACTGATATCGCATGGGAAGCACTCACTCATCAGCTAAAAGACTTGAAGTTGACTGTTCAAGACATTGATCAGGTAGTGCTAACACATCACCATCCTGATCACGCCGGATTATTGGATTATTTCTCACCAAGCTTAGAGGTGTACGGACATCGATTAAATGAAAGATGGCTTTGTAGAACGGAAGCTTTTTTAGCAGAACATGATCAATTTTATCAGCAGCTTTTTCGTGAATTTGGGATACCTGAGCAATACATGAAACTTATCGGTGCATTGAAAAGGACACTGCGTTTTGCTTGCAGCCGTTCACTCACTGGCGAATTGAAGGAAGGGGATTCACCGATCGGTCTTGATAACTGGACAGTGATTGAGACTCCTGGTCATGCTCAGAGCCATATTGGTTTATGGCGTGAAAAGGATGGAGTTTATATTGGTGGGGATCATTTACTTGCTCACATTTCTCCTAATCCGCTTTTAGAGCCGCCGTTGCCAGGAAAAACAGAGCGTCCCAAGCCGCAATTACAGTACAATGAATCATTGAAGAGATTAAAGCAGCTTCCGATTCAGCTTGTTTATTCAGGTCATGGAGAAGAAGTTTATGAGGTAAATAAATTGATCGAAAAAAGGCTTACGCGTCAGCATGAACGCGCTATGCAAGTGAAAAACTGGCTTAAGGAAGAACCGCACACGGTTTTTCAAGTATGTAAACGCCTTTTTCCCACAGTATATGAGCGGGAGTTATCCTTAACGATTTCTGAAACGATTGCCCAGCTTGATTATTTGCAGGAGTTAGGAGAAATCGACATCAGTAAAGAAAATGAAGCGTTTTTGTATACAGCCAAGTAGATAGCGTTTTTGTCAGAAAAGAGGTCGAGAAACTTGGGGAAATGGCTTCCATCGCTGTATGATTTAGCTATGAAACCGTTTGAGAAAAGGAAGTTTCGTAAAATTAGAGAAGCGCTTTTGCAAAAAGCAACTGGCCGAGTATTAGAAATCGGGGCTGGGACTGGTGTTAATTTTCCTTTATATCAACATGTGGAGAAGGTAGATGCAATTGAGCCTAATCCCGATATGATTCAACAAGCTAATGAGAAAAAGACGTCTTCATCCGTTCCGATATGTATTCACCAGCAGTCTGCTGAGAATCTTGATTTTCCCGACAATACCTTTGATTCTGTCGTTGCGACACTCGTATTTTGTTCGATTCCAGATCCTGAGAAAGCATTATTAGAAATTAAACGTGTTAGTAAGCCTAATGCTACAGTCTTATTTTTTGAGCATGTTAAAATGGAGCAGCGAGGATTAGCACTTGCCCAAGACATCTTAAACCCTACATGGAAGCGGTTGTTTGGAGGATGTCATTTAAATCGAGATACGTTACAAATTATTCAAGATTCAGGACTTCAGATTAAAAATGTAACTTCTCATTATAAAGGATTATTTTTAGCAATTGAAAGTGAAAATGAAAAGCACAAGGAAAAGTGAGGTGAGACCTTGGTACATAAATTAACGGGGAAAAATATTATCATCACGGGTGCTTCAGGAGGCATTGGTGAACAAATGGCCACTCTTTGCGCGGAAAGAGGGGCAAACCTTGTTCTGCTTGCTCGTAATTTTGAGAAATTAAATCAGCTAAAGGCTGAACTAGAAAATCGTTTTCGAGTAAACGTTAACGTACACAAACTAGATGTTTCCGATACAAGTGAAGTAGAAGCTGTTTTTTCGAACATACTCTCTGAACTTAATCATGTCGATGTTCTTGTGAATAATGCCGGCTTCGGGGTTTTTAGAGAGGCTTCTGAAGCAAGCGTTGATGAAATAAAAGGGATGTTTGCTGTTAACGTTGTTGGATTAATGGCTTGCACGCGAATGGTTTTACCGAAAATGCGTGAGCAGGGAAGCGGTCATATTATCAATATCGCTTCACAGGCTGGCAAAATTGCGACACCTAAATCAAGCGTGTATTCAGCAACAAAGCATGCTGTTCTTGGCTATACGAATAGCTTGAGAATGGAGCTTTCCAAGCATAATGTTTATGTAACCGCGATTAATCCAGGTCCAATAGAAACGAATTTCTTCGCTATTGCTGATGAAAAAGGAACGTATGTTAAAAATGTAAAGAAATATATGCTAAAACCTGAGTATGTCGCAAAAAAAGTAGTCGGCGCGATGCTAACGCCAACACGAGAAATCAATTTACCTCGTTGGATGAATGCAGGGAGTATTGTGTATGCGCTCTTTCCACGTTTGTTTGAGCGTCTAGGCAGAAGTGCGTTTGAGAAAAAATAATAATGTATAAATGCAAAGCCGTTTGGAATTCCATACGGTTTTTTATTTTACTTATTTACGAAAGAAGTCGATAAATTTCCATTGAAAAAGAACGTATATTCGTATATAGTTTATCATAAACTAGAACAGATGTTCTTATTTTATGATAAACTTGAAGTTGTCTAGGTGTCTAGGAGGATGTTGGATGTCATGATCGATTACAGCGCGATGCCAGAGAACCAAATTTTATGTGTTGATATGAAAAGTTTTTATGCGAGCTGTTCTGCTGTGATAGAGGGCCTTGATCCGCTTGAATGTTATCTTGTCGTTGCTGGCAACCATGAGCGTAAAGGAAGTGTGGTGCTAGCAGCATCACCAAGGATGAAGAAGGAGTTTGGCATCAAGACAGGAAACCGCTTGTTTGAAGTGCCGGACGATCCACGAATTCGAATCGAGGAACCGAAAATGGCAACGTATTTAAGAGTTTCCGCTGAAATAACCCGCGTTTTTAATCGCTATGTTCCGAAAGATGCTATTCATGTATACAGTGTCGACGAAAGCTTTATTAAGGTAGATGGAGTCATGCATCTTTGGGGTGATGCTTTCACCATTGCTCGCAAAATAAGAGATGACCTTGACAGAGAATTTCAATTGCCTTGTACGATTGGGATTGGACCGAATATGCTAATGGCGAAATTATCTCTTGATCTGGAAGCGAAAAAAGTAGGGATTGCTAAATGGACATATGATGATGTGAAAACAAAGCTATGGCCAGTTTCTCCTTTATCGGAAATGTGGGGAATCGGAAGGCAAGTCGAAAAAACGCTAAATGGAATGGGGATTTTTACGGTTGGCCAGCTTGCTCATTATGATTTAGAGAAGCTTGAGAAGAAATTTGGCATTATGGGGAATCAGCTCTATCACCATGCTTGGGGCGTTGACTTTTCTGAAATCGGTGCACCGATTATGGAAGGACAGGTAAGCATTGGCAAAAGCCAAATTTTATTACGGGATTATAAAGAAGAGCATGAAATTAAGTATGTCATCCTTGAAATGTGTGAGGAAGTAGCGAGGAGGGCACGCAACTACCGGAAAGCGGCAAGAACGATCAGCTTTGGTCTCGGCTATAGTCAAGATGAGCTGGGCGGCGGTTTTTATCGGTCGAAAACGATCGAGGAGCCGACAAATGTGACGATGGACATTTACCGTGTTTGCTTACAACTTTTTCATACATTTTATGAAGGAAAAACAGTACGAAAAATTTCTCTTTCCCTTGGTAATCTTGTTGAAGATAATGAAATGCAATTGAGTCTTTTTAATCGAAATGGTTGGAAAAAGCGGGAGCTTGGTTATACCGTTGATCATATTCGTTCTAAATTCGGAGCTGGGGCTCTTTTAAGGGCTGTTTCTTATACGAATGCAGGAACAGCTAGGCACCGGGCAACATTAGTAGGTGGCCATAAAATGTGATGAAGGAGGCAGTGTAATGATTCGCGATCGAGGAAGAATAAAATGGACGGCAATGATGCTGCCCGAGCATGTGAAATTATTAAGAAATTGGAAGAGGGAAGATGCATATGAACAAAAACGAGAACTTGATGAACAAAAGCTAGATAGCATGAATGAGCTCATCTTCGAGGCAATCGAATTCGAAAAATCACTTACCATTACTCATTATCGTCATAAAAACTATGAGCTTCTTATTGGTAACATCCATTTTTGGGATGATATTAATCAGAAGCTTCACATCATCGATCGGTTTGGAGAAGTTCACCGTATTGATATTACGGATGTTGCAGATGTTCAGTTTACTGACTAAACATCCTATCCTAAATATTTTGCTACTTCCTATTAAAGGGCTGCACTCAAACGTTGAGGTAGCCCTTTTTAATATGGCACTATTTATTCTCCAGACAAAAACTTGAAACAAGTATAAAAATATGAAGAATTTCTTACACTTCTACTTATATGCTTATCTTATTTTCAATAAGCAATATTTTACAGGTTAGAAACTCATTGAAAAGGCCACTAGGATAATTTATACTATAGATGAAAATGATTCTCGTTATCAAGGTTTGGAAAGGAAGGAAAATATGTCCATTCTTAGTGCTGATAAAGTTGCGGTTGGCTACGCAAATACAATGATTATAGATGAGATCAGTGTGGAAATTCCTGAAAAAAAAATCACAACCATCATTGGCCCTAATGGATGCGGTAAGTCTACGTTATTAAAGGCGATTGCCCGAATATTAAAAGTACAAAAAGGTGCTGTTCACTTAGACGGACGTGAAATTCACCAATTATCAACAAAGGAAATAGCGAAAAGAATGGCAATCTTGCCACAATCAGCTGATGCACCACCCGGACTTACAATATTTGAATTGGTGTCATATGGAAGATACCCTCATAAGCGTGGATTTGGTTCATTAAATAAAGAAGATTTACAGCATATTAACTGGGCTATTGAAGTGACTGGCTTAAGCGAATTGCGGGATCGACCAGTTGATGCACTATCAGGTGGTCAGAGACAACGTGTATGGATTGCCATGGCACTTGCTCAAGACACGGAAATCCTTATTTTAGATGAGCCGACAACGTATTTAGATTTAGCACATCAACTAGACATTCTTTTATTATTGCAAAAATTAAATGAAGAAGAGGGAAAAACGATTGTGATGGTGCTTCATGATTTAAACCATGCTTCTCGTTTTTCACATTATATGATTGCAATGAAAAAGGGAGCAATCATAACAGATGGATCACCAGAAAAGGTAATGACATGTGAAAATTTGCAAGCTGTTTTTGAAATTAAAGCAATATTAGCAGCGTGCCCATTTAGTCACAATCCCATTTGCCTATCCTATCAACTAAATAAAGAAATGGATTGCTTATTGCAACCCGCTGAAAATATGTAAGGAGAAAAAAGATGTCAGCTTCAGAAAAAGAATCACTAGCAGTTGAGAGAGTATATAAAGGAGCACGTCCAATAGTAGCTACCATTATACTAGTTGCTGGACTAATTGGACTTCTCCTTGCTATTGGTCTCTCAGTATCGTTTGGTGCAGCAGATATTGATTTCAAAACAGTTTGGACTGCTGTGTTTCAATTTAATCCAGATATAACTTCTCATCAAATTATTCAAGAAATAAGGCTACCTAGGGTAATTGGTGCAGCTTTAGTAGGTGCTTGTTTTGCTGTTTCAGGAGCGATTATGCAAGGGATGACAAGAAACCCTTTGGCTGATTCTGGTCTATTGGGATTAAATGCAGGTGCCGCTTTTATGTTGGCCATTTGCTTTGCATTTTTCCCAGATTTACCTTATATGATTATCATTCTTTTTTCTTTTTTAGGTGCTGCTCTGGGAGCGGGGATTGTATACGGAATTGGTTCGTTAGCAAGGGGTGGACTGACACCGATGCGCTTAGTGCTTGCAGGAGCAGCGGTCAGTGCTTTACTGGCGGCATTAAGTGAAGGAATTGCGATTTACTTTGGAATCGGTCAAGATTTAGCATTTTGGTATGCTGGTGGAGTTTCGGGAACGAAATGGGAACATCTACAAATTATGACACCTTGGATCCTTGCTGCGTTAATTGGAGCCATTATTCTCTCAAAATCGATTACACTACTCAGTTTAGGCGATGAAGTAGCGATAGGGCTTGGACAGCGTACGGGAACGATTAAGTTTTTTGGAACAATTGTAATATTAATTTTGGCTGGAGCTGCTGTTTCGGTAGTAGGTGCAGTAG
>JAEWIG010000351.1 GCA_023387295.1 Bacillota bacterium
GTCAAGAGGAAGAAGCATTGCAGGAATTGATTGTAAAACTAATAAAAGAAAATAGTAAAGTAACAAAAAAACAAATTGCTAAAGAAGGTTCAGTAAGTGAAAAGACTATTGAAAGACAGATGAAAAAGATGACCAATGTCAAATATATTGGAAGAGGGCATAGTGGACATTGGGAGATAGTGGACTAATTATATAAAATCTGGAGGGTGATATTATGATTGATTTTAGCCAATTGGGATTAAATACAATGCCAAAACTAGTTAATCCTAGAGATATATTTATGGGGTTAACTCAGAAGAATGCAAAGTATCAATATCCACGTGATGTTCAAGGAGAAGTATGGAAACAATGGTTTGAACTTAGAAATAATCAAGACAATATTGTTAAAATGAATACTGGTAGTGGAAAAACAGTGGTAGCGTTAATGATATTGCAGAGCTGCATAAATGAAGGTTTAGGACCCGCATTGTATGTAGTACCAGATAAATATCTAGTTGAACAGGTTATTTTTCAGGCAAGAGAGTTAGGAATAAAGGTTGTAGATACGGAAACTGACTTAGATTATCAGAGAAAAAAAGCTATTTTAGTAATTAATATTCAAAAGCTTGTAAATGGTAAAAGTGTCTTTGGATTAAGGGAGGAAAATAATTACTCTATCGGTAGCGTCATTATTGATGATATGCATGCATGTATTGGAATAATTCAGGAACAATTTTCAATAACAATTCCTAGAAGTGATGAGTTATATATGAGATTTGCAGAACTGTTTTATGAGGCTATGAATATTCAGGCAGAAGGAAGATTTAGCGATATAATTGAAGAAAGAAACATTTTTGATAATATGTTGGTTCCTTTTTGGAATTGGCAAGATAAAAATTCTAAAGTTTATGAAATGTTATCCACAAATCTTGAAAAAGAGTTTATTAAATTCAAGTTTGATTTAGTTAAAGATTGCCTTAAGCTATCACATTGTTATATTTCTTCCAAGGGAATAAGCATTATACCGAACTGTACCCCAATACATAAAATAGCAAGCTTTGATGATGCCAAGCGAAGAATATATATGAGTGCTACATTGCCAGATGATAGTCCTTTTTCTACTGTTATGGGTGTTGATTTGGAAAGTAATGCTGGCATTATTACACCAGAAAAAGCGAATGACATTGGTGAAAGATTAATTTTGGTACCTAAAATTATTAATAAAGAAATATACGATGATGAAGTTAGGGATTCAATTATTAATAAGTCAAATGAGTATAATGTAGTGGTATTGGTACCTTCATTTGCAATGTCTAAGTATTGGAAAGATAGAGGAGCAGTTGTACTATATTCATCCAATATTTCTGAAGGAATACAACAGATAAAAGAAAGTTCAAATGGTTTGTATGTTATTGTAAATAGATATGATGGAATTGATTTGCCAGACAGTGCATGTAGAATATTGGTAATTGACGGATTACCTAATATTAGTAATATGAATGATAAGTATGAACAAGAAGTAGTTCGAAAAAGTGAAAGAATTCAACGGGAACAGATACAACGGATCGAGCAGGGGATGGGAAGAGGAGTAAGATCTAATTCTGATTTCTGCTTAGTATTTTTGATTGGAAATCAATTGACAAATATGTTGTATACTGATGATGGTTATAATTTTTTTAGTAAAGCGACAAAAGAGCAATTTCTGTTATCAGAAAAAATGTGTGAACAGATTGAGGGTCAGTCGATTGATAAAATCATGGAAATAGGAGATTATTTACTAAAGCGAAATAATCAATGGATATCGATCTGTAAAAGTTCAACATCTAGTGTGGAATATGAAAAAAATGTAAATATTAGTGACGTATCAGTAGCGATGCGAAAGTCATTTAATTATGCTGAAATTGGTGACTATCAAAAATCAACGGATGTTATCAACGAAGTTGTGAACAAGATATCTAATTCGAGAGTAAAAGGGTACTACAAACAGCTATTAGCTGAATATATGAATTTCATTGATCGTAGTGAAGCACAAAAAATTTTAAAATCGGCAAAAAAAGATAATTTGGAAATTTTAAATCCTATGGAGGGAATACAGTTTAGTAAAATTGATAGTGCTATACCAGAACAATCTAGGATGATAATTGATTATATTACTAGAAATGAGCTTGATGAAAACAAATTGGTAATATTTATAAACTCATTGATTGCTGACTTAAAATTTGAAGAAGGAACTTCTAAAAGATTTGAAAATGCAATTGCAGAGGTTTTTCAAGTTATAGGATATATAGCAAGACAACCAGAAAGCGAGGTTGGTAAAGGTCCTGATGATTTTGTTATATTAGGAGAGGGAGATTATCTGGTTATAGAATGCAAAAATGAAACTACAACTGAAACTATAAATAAGCATGATTGTAATCAGTTGAATGGTTCCTATAATTGGTTCGGGAATTTATATCAAGATGAGCATGTGAATTGTGTGCCAATAATGATTCATAATAGTAATGTTTTTGAATTTGCGTGTTCTCCGAATTCAGAAATTAGGATTATGACGCCTGATTTGCTTTCTCAATTTAATGAAAATATTCATAGGTTTATAGTGGCTCTTTGCCAAGAGAATAATTTCAAAAATATCGAAAAAATAAATGGTCTTATTAAAACATATAGTCTGGGAAAAAGTGATATCGTAAGGTGTTATACGAAAGCCTATGTATGTAAATTGAAATAGTTAATTAAGATTATACTTATATGATATTAAAGATTTCGTTAAAATGAGAGCCTAAATTAAAGGAGGTATTCCAATGGATGATAAAGATAAATTAATACAAGAATTACAACAAAAAGTATTCAGTCTGCAATCCAGAGTGGAATATCTTCAAGGTATTTTGATGGAAGCAAAGATTCCTTATGAATATGAAATAGAGCAACCCGAAGAAATAGTGTTACATACTGACACTACAGAAGAAAACCAAGGAGCACGTATAATTCCAGAAGTGATAACTAAAAATCATGCAAAATACTTTTACTCCATGTTTAAAGGAAGAATGGATGTATATAGCAAGCGTGGTGGCAAGCCTAATCCTAAGACAGGAAAGACTGGTTATTATACACAGTGCTGGAACTTTTG
>JAEWIG010000360.1 GCA_023387295.1 Bacillota bacterium
GTCAATTGATAGTGTAGCTTCGTTAATAGTTTATCAATTGTTTCTTTTTCCTTTTTAATAAATATTCGTTTCATTTGTTTAAGGTTATAATCAGCCAATACTACCTTTAATTCTCCCGTTAGTTCAATAAATATTTCACTTGATTTCGTACATCCTTTCAAATAAACATCCTCTATTCTGGCAATATCATGCATTATCAAAGCGGAAAACGAATTAAATACTACATCGATTTCTTCATCAATTATAAGTAATTGTCTTTCTCCATACCTTTCCTGTCCAGTAGCTAAATTATTACAAATATTCAAGTACTCTCTCTGTGTTATTATAAGAACCGGAATTGATTGCAAGAATTTAGTATATTCTGAATCGGTCATATTGGCTATTTCAGGATGTTCCTTCTTATAATCCGTATTTATAGCAACTGCTAGTTTGTCATAAGTTTTGTCATCTGATTCGTATTCATCATCAAACTGATTAATCGTATCAGCAACATTTTTTCCCTCTTCCATTGTTTTGATTACAATCAAACTTTTATTTTGGCTTGAACGCGCTTCACCTAATAAGACCTCAATTTCGGATACATGATAATAATCTACAACTGCTTGAGAATATGTCCATGTTTTACCAGAAGATGCCTCATAATCAAACACTTTAAATTTTCCAAATCCAGTCTCTTTGTACTGAATTTGTTCCTTAAGTTCACTAAAATCTTGTTCTGTTTCGCTCCCCATGTATCCTGATCACCCCCATATTACACGAGCATTTCTTTATACTGGTTATATCGTGCCATCGTATTTCTTAATTCCGGTGTATCCATAAAGATATAAATCTTTCTATTGGCATCTTTTAAATCAAGCTTCTCATCAATCTTATGAAACCGATTCAGCATGAGCCATCCTGCCATTCTTTCTTGTGTTATTACAATTGTTTTGTCATTCACCATTACATTTATCACACTCCTATCAAATTTTTTGTTGGAATAGCATGGTTCACTTTTCCGCAAAAGTGGGGGTGGAACCCCCACGATCTAAACTGTGATAGATGTTGTAACCAATTTTAAGCTCTTTTTAGTCTTAGCAATATCCACAATTGCATCAATTTCAATTTCTTTCGCCATAAGTAAACTATATTTACCTATTTGATACCAATCCTTAAATACCTCAAGAATACGCTTTCCCTCAAAAACTAAAAATACCTGCTCTCCTTCTACCTGCACCACACACTTCAAATAATGATTAGCTCTGAGTTCATTTGTAATTAATTCAATAACTCCATCTCCCAATATTCTAGCTCGGAAATCATGGTTCAAATCAGTAACCTTCATGCGTTTCATTTCTTCCCGTTGAAGATTTTTTACAATTTGGTTATTATTAAACGGTTTAACTTCAATTTTTCCATAATGCTCATACAGATAAGTAATATCTGACTCCTGTGAATCATCGATCTTCTCAAATACATATCTTGTAGCCTGTGACTTGTCATTCATAAATTCTAATACTGGAATAAATAAATTAATAATAAAGTCTTCCTTACAGTTCTCTAGTGTTCCAATAGCATTAGCCACCGTAGGAAGTGTATATTTTTCTGTCAATTCCGATGCTTTTACAATATATTCCATGTCCAACTCTTTATATTTTAAGTAGGCATTATCTCTATATCCTTCTAATTTATACCAGTAATCTTCTTCATCATAATCGTTCCACTGCTCATCATTTATTAATTCTTCTCGTTTTTTTGTATCTCTCCAAGTATTTTTTCTCTTTTCTTTGGAAATTTTATCTCTAATACCCGCATAATTCTTATATAAATCACTTACCTCAATTTTACATTGCTCATAAGTATCAATATCATAATCACCATTAATCAGTAAATTTTGCAATAATTCATGATTGCTACCAAAATCCTTACGTTGCTTTTTAATTACACATAATAAAGCTGATTCAACGTATTTTGTGGCTCTATCAAGAACTCCAATCTTTTTATCATAAAATCTAGATACTACGTCTTTCTCTGGGACTTTATAACGTAAAAAGTATGCTTTTTTATCATATTTATCATCAATCACCTTCATATCTTCTGCATCTGGAAAATATAAAGTTTTTGGTGCATCAATGCTAACCATTGCATTATACAGAACTGTATAAATATCTTTTTCATTTTCAACAAATCTATTGCACATAAATGCTTTATGTTCCTCTGGTACGTTCCAACTCTTAACCCATTCTTTAGACTCCAGTTTAGCATCACAAATCGCCTTTTTTTCTTCTTTAGTTTCTGCTTCAATATCATCTAAAGATACAAATACTTTTCGTCCTATATCATAATATGGTTCTGTGAGCTGACTGTTAGAATTAACACTCGCACTCTTAAGAGCAATTCTACCAATCAAATTTCCCGATGCACGATATGTTGCAAAAAATTTATTCTCTGTATTATAAGCCATTGTAACTTTGTGTCCATCATCTTTATTCCAGAAATATCTACCGTCTGGTGGAACCACTACAGCTGCCTTGATGATTTCATTATCAATAACTGTACAAGCATCACCATCACAGTCTGCCGATGACATAAGAGCCAAAATATCACTCTGCTGATTAAAATAAATGATTTCTTTACAGTCAGATAAATATTTATCAAGTAATTTGTTTTTCACAAATGTCACATTATGAACTTCACTATATGCACATAAAGGATTTCGTGCAATTGTTCTAATCTCTCCATTTGCTAATTCATGATTATAAAATTGCCCCGGCTGAAGTCCATTATTCCCCTGTGTTCTAGTCATAGCATAATTCATATAAGAAATAGGACATATTCCAATATACTGATATCTAGCCTTCACAGTGATTTTTCCACATGCTAAATCCCTGCACCTTTTCTCTACCAGTTTGGCAAGCTGTTTTTTTACATATTTCAACTTAATAAAATTCTCTGAAATATTGAGTAACTCATTGCATTTTGTAACGACATTTTCACTAACCGACTTAATATCCTCTTCCAGTTCTTCCTCTGATTCGCCAGAAACAATATTTTTGAAAAAGAGCCGTATATAATCAATATTCGTAATCCATTCATCCTTTTCCGCATCTTTATCAAATGGCTTTAATATTTTTCTATAAACATGCATATCCTCTTTCAGTAATTGAGCAAAATCCTGCTTGCTTAGAGCCAATGCAGTTAATAACTGATAATTTAACCTTCGATATTCAGAAACATCCTTCGGATTTTTATTTACTTTGGAGACATACAGTTTTCCCATAATAGGAGCATACTTTTCATCAACCATTTTTAGCCGATTAAGATAAGTATGCCAATTTTCTTCCGAATCATAGTATTTTGCTAATTTTACCATGCTTTCATTGAGTAACATTGTAAACTTAGTAACCTTTCGCCATCTATTCCAGTAATCCTTTAAATAATATTTACCGTCCTCTTTCTTACAGAATTCATTATTTTCTTTATAAAATTCGTCTAGGTAGCCAACAATATCAAACTTTGTGATCATTCCTTTAATCCCGATTCCATAACCACGAATGATTGCAAATTCAATTGGATAATTCAGCCCTAGTCCCTTCATGATCTGATTAAATACATCCGGTGTAGCAATACCACCCCCATCAAATACATCAATATCTTCATCAACAGGACAGTCCTCCAGATTATAAACTATCTTTGAAGTTATATTGCCTTCTTCATCCGTTTCTTCCACTTTGTCCTTTTTTACAGTTTTATAATCCTTCTTAAGATGGAACTTAGCTTGCGGTAATACAATAATGTCTGGCATATCTCCAACTGGCTGTGCAGCTGTTAGTCCCAATGAAATCCTGCTAAGAATATCCTTATTGATGCAGACCTCTTTTCCGTTCTTCTCTATCTGTTCAAATTTTCCAAGTGAAATCAGATTTTCAAATTCCTTTGTAAACTCATAAATATCCTCACGTACAAAGATTGTTTCACATTTTCCCTGCTTACTCTCAACTTTCATTCCTCCAGTAGTTGCAATCCACCCTTTATAAGTATCATCACCAAGCTTTAGTCCTTCCATGAATTCCTTTTTTGCCTCTTCTTCATCTTTGGGCAGAACTACCTTTATAATTTCACTGATAAAATCTCCATCAGATAAAATTGTCCCAGTATAACACTCATAAGCCTGTACGAAAAAACAATCCGGTAATGTTACAATTCGGTTCTCCAACTCTTCACTACTGATTACACCCTCTGAAATACTGTCTCTGTCAAATCCATAAATTTTAATCTGTCGTTCCTTCACTTTTTGCCCTCCCCATAAAGTCAGAGCCAACACCGGAATATGTGCTGGCTCAATTGTTACTCTATTGTATTCAGAATTTCTTTTAGTTTCGTAACCTCATCTTTGGTCAGAGTTGTACCCTTGCCCATCTTTTCATGTTCTGGTGCCCAGTCACGAATATCATATTTAGGCTCACCGCCATTCCAGCTAATGAGATTGATTTCTTTCCTCCAACCTTTTGCGTTTTCGGATAGTACTCCGATTTCTTTTATTATGTCGTATTTAATGTCTGCCATAAAATTTACCCCTTATCATTTTTATTTATTTTCCTTTTCTCTTTTGATGATTTCAATTTCACTATCGGATATTTCATATAACCAATAAATTTCTTTATTAATTAATTTTTCAATGTCAGAAATATTTTCCCCTTTGCTTTTTAATTCAATCAGTTTATCCACTAAACATATCAGAACATTTTGTTGTTCCATTTCTACGTTTTTAATCGGAACATTACTTAATGGTTCCGTATAAAACTCTATAACTTCTCCTTTCAATTTACAGTTTTTCTTTAACCAATACTCCATCAATTCCGAATTTAAAATCGCTAATATATAACGCTCATCATAATATGAAATGGTCATATTAATATAAAAAAGATCTATACTTCCATACAACGGGTCCTTACTCAAAGAAAAATTTATATTTTTCCCTCTATACGGAGTTACTATTTTACTTCCTTCAAAATTTGTATTAGGGCGGTATCCATATAAATACCACCATTTTCCCTCTTTGTCTGCATTCTTAAGAG
>JAEWIG010000421.1 GCA_023387295.1 Bacillota bacterium
GAGGGTATGTGCCTGCTGAAGAGGAATTAGGAGATTTAGCGGATATTATGTTTGAGTATTTGCTAAAGAAGTGTATTATTGATGAAGAAATAATAGATGAATAATAGTTGGAAAATGGCGAATGTCATCGTCATTTTTTTATGTACTTCTTATGTATATAATTTTGCTATTTACAGGAATTTATTTTTAATAAATGAAACTAAGTAATTCAATAAAACGTATTAATTTTATAAAATAGATTTGGGAGTGAGTGTTTATGTCATTTTTTAATAAAGTTTTAGCAAGTGTAGGAATTGGTTCAGCAAAAGTAGATACGAAATTGGAAACAGATGTAGTAGCGCCTGGAGGACAAATTAAAGGTGTGGTTGAAATTCAAGGTGGGAATACTCAACAACAATTAAATGATGTTTATTTAACTGTAAAAACGAAGTATGTAAAAGAATCAGATGATAAAAAATATCACGTTACAGGTGTAATTGATCAATTTAGGTTAATTGAATCAATGACTCTAGAAAAGAATGAGCGGAAGACGCTCCCATTCTCATTCCATTTGCCACTAGATACACCGCTTTCTATTGGTAGAACACAGGTTTGGATTGAAACGGGACTTGATATAAAGAATGCTGTTGATCCAACGGATAAAGATTATTTACGAGTTGTACCAAATGAATTAATGGAATCAGTATTACAAGCTGTTAACAACATAGGATTCCGCTTGAGAGAAGCGGAGTGTGAACAAGCTCCATATCGTCTACAACGTAGACTCCCATTTATCCAAGAATTCGAATATGTTCCATCAGCAGGTCCATTCCGCGGTCGCTTAGATGAATTAGAAATTACCTTTTTTCCAATTTCTAATGATGAGATTGAAATCTTTATGCAGGTTGATAGAAAGGTTAGAGGACTAGGAAGCTTGTTTTCTGAAGCACTTAATCTCGATGAATCTAATCTTAGATTTACCGTTAGAAAATCAGATATCGCAAATATGCAGCAAAAAATCCAATCGGTTATTCAAAATTATATGTAATCATAGTAGAAGGAGAGCATTTGCTCTCCTTCATTCTGTATTTGATCCTGGACTGTTTTTCCTTTTTTCTGCTGAATAATCTTTCCCGTGTGCTTCTTGCTCCGCAATAATTCCTTCAGGAGGAATATGATTATTCTTCTTTGGTGAATTTATCCGATTTCGGTGCTTTTTTCCCATACTAGAAAAGCCCCCTTTTATCGATTACTATTAGTTTTAACCTTTTTAGATGTATTTGGTGCTGTTCTAGCTCTTGAAGTTGGATTTGTTTCATTCGCATGCTGAACGGCTTGTTTCAGCTTTTTACTCATATTTTCCTGTGACAAATTCATTGCCTCCTTTAGCAAAGCTACCGATAGCATACCCAAATTAATAAAAATCATGCCATTTCCTGATGGTTTATCAGTCGTAGCATAATATGGTATAGTTGTGAAAGGGTATAAGTTATTACATAATGGGGGTTTTGAATGATGAGTATTCATATTGGGGCGAAAGAAAATGAAATCGCCGAAACGGTTCTATTACCAGGGGATCCATTGCGCGCTAAATATATCGCTGAAACCTTTTTAGAAGATGCAAAATGCTACAATGAAGTCCGCGGTATGTATGGATATACAGGTACATATAAAGGACACCGAATTTCTGTACAAGGAACTGGAATGGGTGTTCCTTCGATATCCATTTATATTAACGAATTAATGAGTAGCTATAATGTACAAAATCTAATTCGTGTAGGTACATGTGGTGCTATTCAAAAAGATGTTAAAGTCCGTGATGTTATTATTGCTATGTCAGCATCTACAGACTCGCAAATGAATCGTATAACGTTTGGTGGATTAGATTATGCCCCGACTGCTAACTTTGACTTATTGAAAAAGGCTTATGATGTCGGAACGGGTAAAGGGATGAATCTAAAGGTTGGTAACGTTTTTACAGCAGATATGTTCTACAACGATAACGCTGAATTAGAAAAATGGGCGAAATATCAAATTTTAGCGGTTGAAATGGAAACAGCGGCTCTATACACAATTGCCGCTAAATTTAACCGTAAGGCTTTATCAATCCTAACTGTTAGTGACCATATTTTGACAGGGGAAGAAACAACTTCAGAGGAAAGACAAACAACCTTTAATGAGATGATAGAAGTTGCGCTTGAAGCAGCGATAAAAGAATAATCATTTAAGGAAGAACTGGTTCAACCTAGGAGCTAGTTCTTTATTTTCTTAATACATCAAGGTGAATTTGATTACGATAGGTGGAAAAAATGAAAAAAGTAGTTGTTGTATCTATAATATCTAGTCTCTTACTTACTGGTTGTAGTCAGTTTGAATTTTTATTAGAAAAGACTCCCTTTTCTCAAAAGGAAGAAAAACCACAAAGTGAACAAGGTGAGGTCACTCCTGAGAATCAAGTAAAAGATGAAGAACAAGCTGAACAAAAAGACGAAAATCAGCAGGAACAAGCTGAGCTAACACTAGAAGCAGTATACTTTAATGAAATAAAAGTAGCTGATGGAAAAAATATTATCCAAAATCCAAATAATAGGATGGTGCTTGTAAATAAGGGGTATAGTCTTCCCGATGGGTATGCGCCAGAAGATCTAGTCCGTCCTAATGTACTTTTCTCGTTCGGAGACCAGGATATAGAGAAAAGTTATATGCGAAAAGAGGCAGCTGAAGCATTAGAATTAATGTTTTCAGAGGGAAAAAAGGTAGGGATAAATCTATTTGCTGTATCAGGCTATCGTTCGTACGATCGACAAGTAGCTGTTTATAATGCAGAAGTAGCAAAATACGGTGAAGAGAAAGCACTTGAAGCAGTGGCTCTACCAGGTAGTAGTGAACATCAAACAGGTTTAACAATGGATTTATCAAGTGAGAGTGCTAATTTTGAGCTTTCGGAACAATTTGGCGAAACGCCTGAAGGAAAATGGATTGCTGCGAATGCACATCAATATGGGTTTATTCTTCGCTATCCAAAAGGAAAGGAAGACATTACAGGCTATAAGTATGAGCCATGGCATTTTCGCTATGTAGGTAAAGAAGCAGCAAAGGTTATCTTTGAAAAGCAACTAACACTTGAAGAATACTTTGATATTGTTAAAAAAATCTAACTAAGTCATGTTTTCTTTGTTTTTTTGATCATAAAAATGGTATTCTAGTCATTAAGGAATTTGCTAGATTGGATGGAAGTTGGTGAAGGGATTGGAAGAAGAAAATTTGGGACAAGATTCGACGGATAAACCATCACGGTTTATTCACATGAAAAAATTCAACTTTATTATGCTGTTATTTTTGACCGTTTTCCTTTCTGTTGGAATAACAACATTTGTGCTCATATTTAGTGAAGACAAAGTGGGTACTACTAGTGAAGAACACAATGAATTTGCTAAGCTCTTTTCAGCCTATGATACGTTAAAAGAGTCTTATTTTCAGGAAATTGACCATGAGAAATTAATAAATGGTGCCATCAATGGGATGGTCGACGCTCTAAGTGATCCGTATTCAGACTATATGAGTGTTGAGGAAGCGAAATATTTCCATCAAAGCATCTCATCATCTTTCGAAGGAATTGGTGCTGAAGTTCAAGAAAAAGACGGATATATTATTATTGTGTCACCGATTAAAGGTTCCCCAGCAGAAGCAGCTGGTCTAATGCCTAATGACAAAGTACTCGCTGTTGACGGAAAAAGTATACAAGGTATGAGTTCTTCTGAGGCTATACAGCTCATAAGGGGAGAAAAAGGAACGAAAGTAACCCTCTCTATTCAGCGTCCAGGAGTCAATGAGACGATGACTGTACCGATTATTCGAGATACAATTCCAATTGAAACAGTTTATGGAGAGATGCTAGAAGATGGCATTGCAAAAGTTCAAATTACTTCCTTTTCAGATAATACTTCAACAGAATTAATTGAAGTCTTAAAGGAATTAAAAGGACAAGGGATGAAAGGCTTAATTCTTGACTTAAGACAAAATCCTGGTGGGTTATTAGAGCAGGCTACTGATATCTCTAGCATGTTTGTTCCCGCAGGAAAAACAATTTTTCAAATAGAGGACCGCAACGGAAAGCGTGTACAGATCCAATCAAAGGGAGAGAATAATCCGGACGTCCCTCTCGTTGTTGTCATTGATAAAGGGAGTGCAAGTGCATCGGAAATTCTTGCAGGGGCTGTAAGTGAATCAGCAGATATCCCTCTTGTTGGTGAGAAGTCATTCGGTAAAGGAACGGTTCAGCGAGCTCAACAATTTACGGACGGCTCTAATATTAAATTCACGACCGAAAAATGGCTTACTCCAAATGGTAACTGGATTCACGAGAAGGGAATTACTCCAGATTATGAGGTAGCTCTTCCTGAGTATGCATCTTTACCATTTATTAATCCAGATGATGAATTGAAGCTGTCTTCCGCATCTAATCAAGTAAAGGCTGCTCAACAAATGCTACAGGCAATTGGCTATAATCCAGGAAGAGAAGACGGATTCTTTGATGAGAAAACGAAGACTGCAGTGGAAGCATTCCAAGCAGCTGAAAAACTTAAAGTAAATGGAATTCTGACTGGGGAATCCACTATTACTTTGATGGAAAAGCTACGAGAAAAGATTCGAGAAAATGATCCACAAATCGAAAAAGCCGTAGAAATTTTAAAGCAGAAGTAGAATAATTACGGATATAAAAGGCACTTACCAAATGTGGTAGTGCCTTTTACATAGGGAAAATGTTAATTTTTCAGAAATAATTCACTGATAGGAGAATAAAAAATGTTACTTACAGAAATATATATTCTTTCTGGCTTTTTAGGAAGTGGGAAGACAACGTTATTAAAGCAGCTGCTTATCGAAGAAAAGAAGCAACAGCGTAAAGTAGCAGTTATGATGAATGAACTAGGTAAAG
Organism: Bacillota bacterium; assembly: GCA_023387295.1. Lineage (GTDB taxonomy): Bacteria > Bacillota > Bacilli > Bacillales > Cytobacillaceae > Cytobacillus. The sequence continues at coordinate 4,919 of JAEWIG010000421.1, forward strand.
TTTCAATTGATTCTGATGTAGTAGCAGATGATATCCCACTTAAGGAGTTACTTGATGGCTGTATTTGCTGTACGATACAAGATAAATTAGAAGCACAATTGCAAGAACTACTAATCGTGGAAAAACCAGATGTTATTTATATTGAAACGACGGGTGCAGCTCATCCAGTTGAGGTTTTGGATGCTGTCTTATCACCGCTTTTCGCTGATAAAATGGTCGTAAAAGGGATCATTACTATTGTTGATGGACAACGTTGGCTAGCTAGGAAGACATTAAGCCCACAGGTTCAACAACTCATCATCGAACAGGTCCGCCATGCAGATTTAATATTGATGAATAAAGTAGACGAACTAACTGAAGAGGAACAGTCAAAGCTCACAATGGAAATTCAAGCTTTAAATTCTCATGCTTTTGCTATTCTAACAACATTTGCAAAAGTCCCAATGGATCAAGTAAGAAAACTAGCTTCTAACCAGAAAGGAAGTATCACTCATTCGTGTAATACCTCTGATTTAAAGCTAAGTACATTTGTATATAAGTTTGAAAATCCTATTGAGCAGGATGAGTTTGAAGACTTCTTACGAGAACTTCCTGATACCATTTACCGTATAAAAGGTTATGTAAAGTTTCCATCCTATAACTATTCAATTTTATTTCAATTTTCATATGGAATGCCTCTTTATATGAAGGAAAACATGAACTATCCCTTAAACCTTGTATTTATTGGGGAGAATATTGATTGGTCAGAAGTTGAGGCGAGATTGAAGAAATTAGAGCAAAAACTCTAAGATGCTGAGTTTAAAAAGGGGCTGTCCGAAAACGAAGAGCCTGGCACCTCCGATACAGTAAATAAATGAGAATTAGGAAAAACGCATCTATATATTGTGTTATAAGGAGGGAGCCTGGCACTTATCGGGCAACCCTTTTTTTTAGTTACGCATTTGTGAATACATTTACTAACTTTAAGGAAAACTTTTTGGAGAAGGGGTAGTGTATTTATTCAGCATATCTCTAACAAATCACGAAATTGAGTGGAGAAAATGAAGTTTGTTCGACTATTCATCATTGGGTTATTATTAATTGTAAATGGGAAGCAGGTATCTGCTGATGTTAGTACTGGCCCGATCGAAATGCTCCCTTGGGAAATGGTAAATGACGTCATTCCTAAATATAGTAAATTTACTGTATTAGATATAGAAACTGGCAAACGGTTCCAGGTGCAAAGACGAGCAGGGAGTCAACACGCAGATGTTCAGCCCTTGACAGCGAAAGAAACGAAAATAATGAAGGAAATTTATAATGGAAAATGGAGCTGGAGGCGGAGAGCGATAATTGTGATTCACAAAGATCGGTGGATTGCTGCATCGATGCATGGCATGCCACATGGTGCAGGTGCTCTGAAAAATAATTTTCCGGGTCATTTTTGCATACATTTTTATGGCAGTACTACACATCGCACGAATTACATGGACTTATCACATAAGTTGATGATATTAAAGGCGGCTGCTCAGCTTGAGGGTTTTGTAAATAACGCTGATCCGTACGAAGTTATCCACACATTTATAGCTGGCTTGAAACAGCAGGATCCTTTCATCGTGTCTTCTGCTTCCTTGCAGCCGTTAAAGAGAAATAAGGATATTAAGGAGATTGAAACGATAAATTTAGAAAGAATGCTTGTACTTCCTGCTGAAGATCATCTGAATGACTTAAGTCTTGAAGTACAGGTAGAAGTAGATATGATAATAAATAACGAAGGCAGAAAAACCTTTAAGGGAAGTATTCTTTTAGTTCGTTTTTCTCAGATGGATGCTTGGAAGGTAGATGCTGTTCCGTTTTTACAGATAATTGGGATAGGAAATGAAATAAACAACCAGAAATAAACAAGGCTTACGGTAAAAGCCGTAAGCTTTGTTTATTTTTTATAATTCTGCAAATTTGATAAACGTTCTTTCATCTTCAATTAAACCGCAAGCTCCGCATTGGACTCTAAAATCTGGTCCGCGATAGGGAAGATGGAATGGACTTAAATTTGCACTTACATACTCCTCAAGAAGATTACCTGACTTTGGATCAATTTTTATAGACATAGGAACTTGTTTAATGA
>JAEWIG010000231.1 GCA_023387295.1 Bacillota bacterium
GAGTGAAGCATATTGTGTTTTCTTCGACAGCCGCTGTTTATGGTGAACAGAAAGTGATGCCCATTACGGAAGAGGCGACATTACAGCCAACGAACACATACGGGGAAACAAAACTGATCATGGAAAAAATGATGGGGTGGTGTGAAAAAGCATTTGATCTTAAATTTGTGGCTCTAAGGTATTTTAACGTAGCTGGAGCAAGATGTGATGGGCAAATCGGTGAAGATCACAATCCAGAAACACATCTAGTTCCGGTTGTTTTAGAGGCGGCATTAGGTAAAAGACCAGCCATTACCGTATTCGGAGATGATTATGATACTGCTGACGGGACTTGCATTCGAGATTATATTCATGTAGAAGACTTAATCGATGCTCATGTTTTGGCCCTCCGTTACTTACAAGACGGTGGAGATAGTAGTGTTTTTAATCTCGGATCGAGTCAGGGATTTTCAGTAAAAGAGATTATTGAAACAGCAAAAGAGGTAACGGGAATAGACATTCATGTTCAAATGGGAGAGCGTCGTTCTGGGGATCCGAGTACGCTAATTGCAGCTTCCGAAAAAGCCAAGCAAGTCCTCGGTTGGATTCCTGAAAGAACATCGATCCAAAAAATTATTAACGATGCATGGAATTGGCATAAACATCACCCTAACGGTTATGAGAGGTGACATTGATGATCTACAAACGAGTTCAACAATTAATCAATCAAGCACTTGCTGTTCATTTAATTAATAGGGAAGATGAAATTTACGCCCGCAACCAAATTCTCTCGCTATTACAATTAACGGATTTTGAAGAAACGACTGAAGAAACAAATTTTGAGATTCCTGATTTACTAGAGGAGATTGTCAATTACGCATGTAAGCAGGGTATCATTGCTGATATTTTTGATGAAAAAGAGATATTCTCAAGCAAAATCATGAATTGTTTAGTAGCACGACCATCTACAGTAAATCAGCAATTTTATGAAAAATACGAGCAGAGTCCAGAAGAGGCGACGCAATATTTTTATCAGTTAAGTAAGAACAGCAACTACATCCAGATGAAGCGAATTCAGAAAAATATTGAGTATAAGGCTACGACAGAGTATGGTCAGTTAGACATTACGATTAATGTATCAAAACCTGAAAAGGACCCGAGGAGCATTGCTCTAGAAAGGGCTGCGGTAAAAACGGATTATCCACAATGTCTGCTTTGTATTGAAAATGAGGGCTATGCCGGTAGAATCGGACATCCTGCTCGTTCCAATCACCGGATGGTCCGTGTGAATCTTTTAGATAGGATATGGTACTTACAGTATTCCCCCTATGTCTATTACAATGAGCACTGTATTCTGTTGTCTGAAGAACATACAGAGATGAAAATTAGTCCAGTCACCTTCTTACGGTTGCTATCCTTTGTGGAGCAATTTCCGCATTATTTCTTAGGCTCGAATGCCGACTTGCCGATTGTAGGAGGATCGATTTTAACTCATGACCATTACCAAGGCGGCAATTATAAATTTGCAATGGCGAAAGCGCAGGATGATTGGACTTTTGTCTTACCAGAGTTTCCAAACGTTCAATGCTCAGTTGTTAAATGGCCCATGTCCGTGATCCGACTCCGTTCCGGACAAATAAGCACACTTGTAGAAACGGCAGACCATATTTGGACAAAATGGAGAGATTACAATGACGAAGCGATCGATATTATCGGCTGGACCGGTGAAACCCCTCATAATACGATTACGCCGATTGCTCGTAAAAATGGAGACTTGTTTGAGCTGGACTTAGTTCTCCGGAATAATCGAACAAGTTTGGAACATCCGTTAGGCATTTTCCACGCTCATGCTGATGCTCATCATATTAAAAAGGAAAACATCGGGCTCATTGAAGTCATGGGGCTTGCTGTTTTGCCCGCACGGTTAAAAGACGAATTGGCAGAGGTTGAAAAATATATTCTTGGAAAACCGAATGAAGTAGCTGAATATCATTTGGCATGGGCTGAACAGTTAACATTACGTTTAAGTACAACGGCAAATGAGTCGAATGTAGAAGAACTCGTTAGAGAAGAAGTAGGAAAGAAGTTTTTGAGCGTATTAGAGGATGCAGGAGTATATAAACGGGATGAAGCGGGAGTGGCTGGGTTTCAACGATTTATCCAAACAATATCTTGAATGGAAAAATGGAGCGATAAATCAATGAAAATAGAAGAGCGGGTATTTGGCCATTATCATGGTGAGAAAGTGATTGAATATACTTTAACAAACCATGATGGCATGTCGGTTTCTTGTCTGAATTACGGCTGTGTCATTACGAAAATCATCGTTCCTGACCGTCATGGTCATTTGGATAATGTTGTCCTTGGATTTGATCATTTCGAGGATTATGTAGCCTATTCCCCATACTTTGGTGCGGTGATAGGACGTGTAGCAGGACGCATAAAAAATGCCCAATTCGAGCTAGAAGGAATAGAATACAAGCTAGCAGCAAATGAGCATCCGCATCATTTGCACGGAGGGAAGAAAGGGTTTAACGCCGTTATTTGGAAAGTGGGGACTATGGAATGCGAAAATGGGGTTGGATTAAGATTTTCCTACTTGAGCCCCGATGGAGAAGAAGGCTATCCAGGGAATTTGGATATGAACATTACGTATCTTTTATCCAATACGAATGAGCTGAGCATTACTTATGAAGCAAGAACCGATCGAAAAACAGTAGTAAACTTGACGAATCATTCGTATTTTAATTTGAGCGGTAATTTGAAGAGAGATTGTTCTGAACATATTCTTCAATTAGAAAGTGATCGCTATTTAGCGCTAGGACCAGATTTGATTCCAACAGGGGAAATACTAGAATCAAAGAATACCCCGTTTGATTTTACTCAAGGTCGTATTTTACAGTCTGGGATTAAATCGTCACATCCGCAAAATGTGCTTGTTGGATTGGGGTATGATCATCCACTCCTTTTTACAAAAAAAGGGGATAATAAAATATTATTAAGTGATAATGAATCTGGGAGATCCCTAATGGTTACCACAGACCAACCATGTGTAGTTCTTTATACTGGTAATAAATTGAGCGGGTCATTTAATGTGTCAGGTGTGCAGGCTAGGAATTATTTAGGTGTGTGTCTGGAAACACAGGGTCTACCAGATGCCATCCATCATCCAGAATTTCCAACTGTAATATTAAATCCAGAAGAAGTATATTGTTCAACAACCAAATATCAGTTTTTTTCAAAGAAAATAGGAGTTTGATTATG
>JAEWIG010000013.1 GCA_023387295.1 Bacillota bacterium
CATCTAATACTCTTGAAGAAGCAGCCCAAATATCAGGACCTGTTCCATCTCCTTCAATAAATGGAACGATTGGATTGTTTGGTACATTTAATACCCCATTACTTACCGTGATTTTTTCACCTTGCATAACTTTTCCCTCCATTTTTAAATCTATCAGAATCAAAGGTTAGTAGGCATTTGCCCCTAACCTTTATCTGCTTTCTCTATTATTACAGCAATTTTTACATAATAAGTAAACTGTTGCCTCTGCTGTTCTTTGTCTAGCTCCGGCGGCTAGGAGCTCGAGGTCATAAACCCATCCGCCAAGAAGGTTAAAGAACAACCTTCCTGTCGGCTCGTCTTATGCTTGTCGCTCCTGAACGAGCCGCCTCCGCTTTTCTATTTATCTTAGCTCGACTGGAATGTATTTTTGCATTCCTGGGCCACTATATTCTGCACGTGGACGGATTAAACGGTTATTTTCATATTGTTCTAGAATATGAGCTAGCCATCCAGATACACGACTAACAGCAAAAATTGGTGTAAATAAATCATGGTCGATACCTAAGCTGTGATAAACCGTCGCAGAATAGAAATCAACATTTGGTGGGAGATTTTTCTCGCCAGTTACAATATTTTCGATTTTTTCAGACATTTCATACCAATGTGGCTCTCCTGTAAGAGCTGTCAATTTCTTAGACATTTCTCTTAAATGCTTAGCGCGTGGGTCCCCCTTACGATAAACACGATGACCAAAGCCCATAATTTTTTCTTTATTATCTAACTTTTCACGAACATAAGCTTCAACATTCTCTACTGACCCAATTTCAGAGAGCATATTGATAACAGCTTCATTTGCTCCACCATGTAACGGCCCCTTTAAAGCACCAATAGCTGCTGTAATTCCAGAATAAACATCTGAAAGTGTAGCAACACATACACGAGCTGTGAACGTAGATGCATTTAGTTCATGGTCCGCATGAAGAACTAAAGCTTTATCAAATGCTTCAATAGCAATTGCCTCTGGATCTTTTCCAGATAACATGTATAAGAAATTCGCTGCAAATCCAAGATCCTTTCTTGGTGCAATTGGCTCTAAACCTTTTCTTACTCGCGCAAATGCAGTTACAAGTGCTGGCATTTTCGCTTGTAAACGCATTGCTTTATTAAAATTAGATTCTGGATCCATAAGATCCGCTTCTTCATCATATAAACCTAAAAGAGATACAGCTGTCCTAAGAGCAGCCATAGGGTGTACTTTATCGATTGGATACATTTTGAAGTGTTCCAATACTTCCTTCGGTAATTCAGCATTATCAGCTAATTGATTCTTTAGCTCCTCTAACTGTAATAAAGTAGGAAGCTTTCTGTGCCATAGAAGATAGATTACTTCTTCAAAGCTTGCATTTACAGCTAAATCATCAATATCGTAGCCTACATACGTTAAAGTGTCGTCAATGATAGAGCTGATAGACGAAGTAGTAGCAACTACCCCTTCAAGACCGCGTGTTACTGTCATCCTGAATCTCTCCTTTACATTATCGAATTCGCCTTGGCGAATTTGCGCCCAGATTTCTTTCAAACTTGCTCGATAAACTTCATTTGAAAAATCCGAGGTATTCGCCGGAGGCTTTAACTTTATTCGACAGAATAAAGTTAAAATTTCCCCATACCCATTTGTCTGTAATTTTTTAAGTTGAATCCCTTTTTTCAACTCATGTCATAAAAAAGTTATATAGGCTTATATATATAGCCTTTAAAGTCGACCGCAATAGTCGAACCACAGACCAAAAAAATATAAAAATAATGCCAATTGAGCGATTGTTCAGCTATTCAGCAAAAAAGAAAATGCTTACATTTCCTTTTTTTAAAAAAACAGTCATTAGCCCTATGATTATTAATTTCCTACGAAAAAAATATGTATATTCAAGTTCTATTATAAACAAGAATCTCATATTTGGAAATGAAAAGTGTCAAAAATGTGAAAAAATTATTATTTTTTTAGAAAAACATAGTTTTGGACTTGATATTTATTTTAAGAAGTCTAATAGTCTCATTACCATATATGCAATTCCCGCTCCAATTAGGGGACCAACCGCAACTCCTCTAAAAAAAGCCACTGCAATAATGGTACCAATAACAAGAACTGTCGTAATATGCGGTTCTTTTGCTAGCAGCCCAACTCCACCTTTAGCAATAAGGGCAACAGCCATGCCTGATGCTAACGCAATCCAGGCGTTAGGTGATTTGAAAGCATCTACTAAATCCTTGAAGCCTATCTCTCCACTTGCAATTGGAGCAAGAACTGCAATAGTAATAACGGTAATTCCCCAGTTGATTCCTTTCGACTGAATAAACGAAAAGCCTTTAGTATCCAAACCAACTAACTTTAATCCAATAAGAACAATAGCTGCAATAAGTAAAGATTGGTTTTTAGCGATTAAGCTAATCACTAATAACAGTAGTAAAAAAATAAATGGCTGTGTAAACAATTTGCGCACCCTTCCAATCTTTGTTGTTATTTTAACATAGCTTTAGAATATTAAAAATAATTCTGCTTTTCCAGAATGAATCTTTTTATATTTCTGTTGCGTAATAATATAGTATGATGAATTTGAACATACTGGACAATTACATAACATTCAGCAGAAACTTATTCTGTTTTCTATATCCACTATAATTAGGAGGTCATTTTTTGAATAACGTATATGTTTCTCGAACGATAAGATTCTTAGTAGTTATCGGCTGTACGCTCCTCTTTTTTATTAGTTTTCTTTTTGTGTCTAAAGTGGCCTATCCATTTATAATAGGTTTTGCCATTGCATTTCTTATTAACCCACTAGTCAATTTTTTCGAAAAAAAATGGAGAATACCTCGTGGGCTTTCTGTCATACTAACCATCGTGCTATTGATTGGTGTTTTCGCAGGTTTGATCACTCTTCTTATTGTTGAAATTGTGTCTGGTGCTGACTATTTAGCAAAGGTTGTTCCCGAGCATTTAGATACTTTAATTAACTATATCGAACAATTTTTTGCTGCACAAATCATCCCATTATACAATCAACTTTCTGGATTATTAAGCTCTTTAGATGTTGGACAACAGGAAGCTATTTTAGAAAATATCAACAATGTCGGTAAGGAAATTGGAGCTACAGTTGGCTCTTTTATTCAAACATTTTTCGGTAAAATCCCTAATATTCTTTCTTGGTTTCCTAACGCAGGAACCGTTCTTATATTCTCTTTATTAGGGACATTTTTTATTAGTAAAGATTGGGAGCGCCTTTCTACACTAGGTAGCCGATTGCTTCCAAACAAAGCGAAATCGAGCAGTAAAAGGGTCTTTTTAGATTTAAAAAAGGCACTTTTTGGATTCGTTAAAGCACAAGCAACATTGATTTCGATTACGACAGTCATTATCTTAATTGGACTTCTCATATTACGTGTCGATTATGCGATTACGATTGCATTAATTACTGGAATCGTTGACATTATTCCATATTTAGGTACGGGGTTAATTTTCGTCCCGTGGATTATATACGAAGTGTTCACCGGGGATTTAGGATCAGCTATCGGCCTCGGTATTTTATACAGCATTGTACTTGTTCAACGCCAAGTCATGGAACCGAAAATCCTTTCATCTAATATTGGACTTGATCCACTTGCCACATTAATTGCTTTGTTTGTCGGATTTAAGCTTATTGGCTTCCTTGGATTAATTGTTGGTCCTGTTACACTAGTAATTATTACAACCCTTCATAAGGCAAATGTTTTTCGAGATTTATGGGCATATATTAAAGGGAATGAAAACGGTAATAAAGCATAAGAAAAAGGTCACTCTTTTTATAAGAAGAGTGACCTTTCTTTATACATAAACTTCCTTATCTAATGATCGTGAACGTATTTCTATCCATCCATTTTTGAAAACCCTTAATGATTAGCTTTTTAAAAATGCGGTTTGTTGCAGGTGTAAGTAATAAAAAGCCAGTTACATCTGTAATAAAGCCTGGTGTGAGAAGAAATACTCCTCCTACTAATACACAAATTCCATCAAGAATGGCATCCTTTGGCATTTGCCCATAGCTCATTTGTTCCTGTGCCTTCCTAATTGTCTCTAGTCCTTGTTTCTTCGCTAAATATGCCCCTAATACCCCTGTTAATAAAATAAGCGCTATTGTCGGCCACACTCCGATTAAATTACCTGCTAAGAGTAAAACAGCAATCTCTGCTGCTGGAACAGCAATAATCAGTAGTAGAATATAACGCATGATGCCACCTCACAGTTTCAAATTCACCTTGGCCAATAACTGCCTCGGGATTGAATGAAGTTATTGATTGATTAGCATCATTTTAGCAGAAACCAGCAAAGAAAAAAACTAATGTGGGTTTAAATTTACTATTTTAACGATTCCGGGAATACGCTAATATCAATTCCCCAAGCAATCGGCATGAAGAAGTAAATCATACCAGCAATAAAGAAAATACAAAACAGATTAATCCAGAATCCCGCTCTTACCATATCAGTAATTTTTAATAAACCTGATCCAAAGACGATTGCATTTGGCGGTGTCGCTACTGGAAGCATAAATGCACATGAAGCGGAAATTCCCGCTGCAACCATTAACGCATATGGGTGAACATTTAAAGCTAACCCTAGTGAGGCCATAATAGGGAACATCATTGTTGCTGTTGCTGTATTCGAAGTAATTTCTGTTAAGAAAAGAACAAGTGTCGTTACACATAATATGAGTACTAAGAAATGTACACTTTGTAATACGGTTAACTGTTCTCCAATCCATTGTGCTAAACCTGATTCTTTAAATCCTTTAGCAATGGCAAGTCCACCACCGAATAATAACAGAATCCCCCAAGGTACTTCTTTTGCATCGTTCCAGTTAATAATTTTTCCATCCTTCGCTTGTCTTGAAGGTAGCATGAATAATACTACTGACGCTATTATTCCAATAATTGTATCATCTAAACGTGTCATAAATTCTAAAGGGATAAAAGAACGTGTAATCCATAATAGTGCTGTAAGCGTGAATACAACTAAAACTAATTTTTCTTCAAATGACATGGATCCGAGTTCATTTTTCTCTTCTTGGATGACTGCTTTTCCACCAGGAATTTGCTTTATCTTCATTGGAAAAGCAATTTTTACTAAGTATACCCAAACAAAAGCTAGTAAAATAACAGCTAAAGGAACTCCAAATACCATCCAGCCTGCAAATGAAATTTCAACACCATATAGTTCCTTTACAATTCCAGCGAAAATCGTATTTGGTGGTGTTCCAATTAAGGTTCCTACCCCACCAATCGAAGCTGCATATGCAACTCCAAGCATAATCGCTTTCCCAAAACTATTTTCAAGATCTTTATTATCTTCTTCAATTGATTTCGCAAAGTGAGCAATAACTGCCGCAGCAATTGGCATCATCATCATGGCCGTAGCCGTATTCGATATCCACATCGATAAGAATCCTGTCGCAACCATAAATCCAAGTACAATTCTTTGTGTACTTGTTCCAACAAACAGAATGATATTTAATGCAATTCGACGGTGCAGACCCCATTTTTGCATGGCAATCGCAATAATAAAGCCTCCTAAAAATAGAAATATGGTTGAATCAGCGTATGCACTCGTTATTCCACCTTGCACTGCTCCTGTTACAGGAAATAATATAATTGGTAGCAAGGATGTTGCTGGAATTGGAATTGCTTCTGTAATCCACCATGTTGCAATCCAAATCGTACTAGCTAAAACAGCTAGAGCCTCCTTCGGCATCCCATCAGGTGAAATCCCAAATAACGTAGCAAAGAATAATATTGGACCTAGAAAGAATCCGATATTTTGTCTCAAAGAACGATTATTTTTATGCTTAGGTTCCTGTTTCATTTCTCTCGCTGTCTCTTTAGGAGAAGATGATGAATCTTCAGAAAGATTAGCTGATGAAAAGAACATTAATGTCTTTTTCGTCTTATGATGCATATCCCATAATTTCCCCCATGCTCCTTGAACGTAGCTCGCCATAATACTCCCCTTTTCAATGTGTTATACAATATATGATATGTGTTATACTACAATATGAAAATATTATACTAAATTACTATTAATTGCAACAACTTCACAAAATAGACACATTTTATGCGTTTTTCTTCATACTTATTTAACAATTGAAGAGTAAATATATTATTTAAGCATAAAAAAATAGGGCCTGCTATGCAAGCCCCAATTCAGATTAAATGATGTTAAAGAACACTTGCATGCCCACTATAAATAACTCCACGATTCGAGTCTACTGTTATTTCCTGACCATCTTTCAATAACTTCATTGCATTTTCAGCACCAACGATAACTGGTATGCCAACATTTAACCCTACAACAGCTGCATGGCTTGTGAGCCCACCTTCTTCTGTAATAATGGCACTGCACTTCTCTATTGCTGGCATCATTTCTCGGTCCGTTCCAATAGTTACTAAAATCGAACCTTCTTTTACTTTAGCAATAGCTTCCTCGGCATTTTTTGCCGTTATAACTTTTCCAAATGCCGATTTTCGGCCAATCCCTTGTGCTCTCATAAGAATATCACCAACTACATGAATTTTCATTAAGTTCGTTGTCCCCGCTTCACCAACAGGAACACCAGCCGTAATGACAACTAAATCCCCAGATGATACAATCCCGCTGTTAAGACTTTCTTCTACAGCCGTATCAAGCATATCATCGGTTGTTGTTGCTTTTTTCCCCATTTGAGAATAGACACCCCAGGCTAAGGATAAACGGCGTGAGACATTCTCATGGGAGGTTACGGCAACAATCGGGGCCTTTGGTCGATATTTCGAAATCATTCTTGCTGTATGGCCACTTTCTGTTGGGGTAATAATTGCGTTCACATCTAAATTTAAGGCTGTATGTGCTACAGATTGTCCAATCGCATCCGTAATATTATATTCACTGTCCTTGCTTCGTAAAGAGAGAATTGCTTTATGAGCTAGCGCAGATTCGGTACGGGAAGCAATATTATGCATCGTTTGAACAGCTTCAACTGGATACGCCCCCGCTGCAGTCTCACCTGAAAGCATAATAGCGTCTGTCCCATCAAAAATGGCATTCGCCACATCACTAGCCTCTGCACGAGTTGGGCGAGGATTGCGCTGCATAGAATCAAGCATCTGGGTTGCAGTAATAACCGGCTTTCCCTGCGCATTACATTTTTTGATTAACTCTTTTTGTACTAATGGAACTTCTTCTGCAGGAATCTCAACACCTAAGTCTCCCCTTGCGACCATGAGACCATCAGAAACTTCGAGAATTTCATCGATCTTATCGACACCTTCCTGATTTTCGATCTTTGGAATAATGTCAATATGAGTAGCATTGTTATCTTCTAATAACTGCCTAATTTCAAGAACATCCGAAGCTCTACGAACAAAAGAAGCCGCAATAAAATCAATGTCTTGTTCAATTCCAAACATAATATCTTCCGCATCTTTTTCTGTAATTCCTGGTAAATTAACAGCTACTCCTGGGACGTTTACCCCTTTTTTATTCTTCAATATACCGCCGTTAAGTATTTTTGTGTGGATTTCATTCTGAGATTGATCAATTTTTAATACCTCTAGCCCGATTAAGCCATCGTCTAGTAAAATTTTTGAACCAACCTTAACATCTTGAATTAAACCCGTATATGTAACAGAGAATTTTTCACTTGTTCCTTCTACTTCATTCATCGAAATAATAATTTCTTTGCCTGCAACTAATTCAATCGCATCATTTGTCATATTATGTGTTCGAATTTCGGGACCTTTTGTATCTAATAAAATAGCGATTGTTTTTCCAGTCATCTGAGCAGCTTTTCGGATATTGCGAATTCTTTCTGCATGTTCTTCATGATTTCCATGAGAAAAATTTAGGCGGGCTACATTCATTCCTGCTTCAATAAGCTGTGTTAATTTCTCAATACTTTCACTTGCGGGACCGATCGTACAAACGATTTTCGTTTTACGCATCTCTTTTTCCTCCAATTTACAATTATATAGAAACAATTTTCAAATCAGATCGATAACTCTTTTGAAAGCTTATATAAACTAAGATCTACCGTATGTTTTGTATTAAGAACTTCAGCGATATCATGATCAACTACTTGATTATTAACGATTCCAACAGCACGACCACCCTTGCGTTCCAATAAGAGCTCAACTGCTCTCGAAGCAAGACGGCTTGCAAGAACACGATCAAAAGCTGTAGGTGAACCACCACGCTGCATGTGACCCAAAACAGAGACACGAGTATCAAAATTCGTTGTTTCTTTAACAAGCTTCGCAAATTCCATTCCACTAATGACACCTTCAGCGACAATGATAATACTGTGTTTCTTTCCTCGATCATGCCCTTTGACTAATCGTGCCGCAATTTCATTTATATCAAAATTTTCCTCAGGGATAATAATGGTCTCAGCTCCACCAGCTAGTCCAGACCAAAGGGCAATATCGCCAGCATTTCTTCCCATTACTTCGATGATAAAGGTACGTTCATGACTCGTTGCTGTATCACGAATTTTATCAACTGCGTCGATTACAGTGTTTAAAGCAGTATCAAAACCAATCGTATACTGAGTTCCAGCAATATCATTATCAATCGTGCCCGGAACGCCAATACAAGGAAACCCATGTTCAGTTAATGCTTTTGCGCCATGGTAGGAACCATCTCCACCAATGACGACAAGTCCTTCAATTCCATGCTTCTTTAATTGCTCAATTCCTTTTTGCTGGCCTTCTTTTGTTTTAAACTCTTCACATCTTGCAGAGTAAAGGATGGTTCCACCACGATGAATAATATCACCAACTGAGCCAAGCTCAAGCTTTTGTATTTTCCCGTTAATTAATCCAGAGTATCCCCCATAAATTCCATAAACCTCTATATCATGAAAGATCGCTTTACGGACAACAGCACGCACAGCAGCATTCATGCCTGGAGAATCTCCACCACTCGTAAGCACCCCAATACGCTTCAAAAAAAATCCCCTCCTGAAAAATTGATGTATGGAACTTATTTTGCACTTAATTAATAGTTTTATTTATAAAATACCATGAAGGGACATCTATCTCAACTCTATCAGGATATCAGCACGTGAAAAAAACGTGCATTATGGCACGTTTTTATTATACTTCAATAAATTCCTTCAGCACCGAGAACTTACCAATCGATTTATATTTTTCATATCGGTGATTAACAAGCTCATCCTCACTAAAACCTCTTAACTCTTTTAAAGATTGAAATAAAACAGACTCTATCGCTGCTGCTTGCTCCTTCACGTCTTTATGAGCTCCACCTTTAACTTCAGGGATAATGTCATCGATAATTCCTAATTCCTTTAAGTCTGGTGCTGTTATCTTCATGCTTTCCGCAGCCTTTTTCGCTAGAGAAGCATCGCGCCAAAGAATAGACGCTGCACCCTCAGGGGAAATTACAGAGTAGGTAGAGTTTTCAAGCATATGAATATGATTGCCAACTCCGAGGGCCAAGGCACCCCCACTTCCACCTTCACCAATCACTATACAAATTACAGGCACCTTTAAGCTAGCCATCTCAAAAAGATTGCGTGCGATAGCTTCACTCTGTCCTCGCTCCTCTGCAGCTTTACCAGGATATGCCCCTTTCGTATCAATAAAACAAATAATGGGCCGTCTAAACTTTTCCGCCTGCTTCATGAGCCTTAAAGCTTTTCGGTAGCCTTCAGGATGTGGCATCCCAAAATTTCTTCGGATGTTCTCCTTCGTATCCTTTCCGCGTTGGTGACCGATTACTGTGACTGGAAGCTCTTTAAATTTAGCAATTCCCCCAACAATCGCCTCATCATCTGCAAATGTTCTGTCTCCATGACATTCAAAGAAATCATCAAATAGAAATTTAATATAATCCAATGTAGTCGGTCGACCAGGATGGCGGGCAACTTGGACACGATCCCACGGTTTCATATTTTCATAAATTTCTTTTTCCAGTATTTCTAAACGTGATTCTAGTTTGCCAATTTCTGAAGTCAGATCTACATCTGCACTTTTCGTATATTCTTTAAGTTCTCTAATTTTTTTTCTAAGTTCCGTTACTGGACGTTCAAATTCTAGCTCTCCTACCATTCAAGGTCACCTCCCTGTATATGCATTGATAGTATGCTTGATATTTTATCCTTAAGCTCTATTCTTGAAATAACGGCATCTAATTGTCCGTGCTTCAAAAGAAATTCAGACGTTTGAAAATCCTCAGGTAATTCTTCACGAATCGTTTGTTCGATAATCCTTCTCCCCGCAAAACCAATTAAAGCTCCAGGCTCTGCTAAATTATAATCTCCAAGAGAAGCGAAACTTGCTGACACTCCCCCAGTAGTCGGATGTGTCATGATAGAAATAATTAATCCTCCATTGTCGCTAAACCTTTTTAGTGCGACACTAGTTTTCGCCATTTGCATTAAGCTGAGCACACCTTCCTGCATTCTGGCTCCGCCTGAAGCAGTAAAAATAATAAACGGCACCGATAACTCATCTGCTTTCTCAATGGCAAGCGTAATCTTTTCACCGACAACAGAACCCATACTACCCATACGGAATGTTGAATCCATAACAGCAATAACAATTTTTTGCCCATCTACTTCACCGATGCCTGTTACAACTGCTTCATTTATAGTTGTCTTTTTTCTATCTTTTTCAATCTTCTCGAGATAATCCGGAAAATTAAGCGGATTTTCCGAGATCATACCAGCATTCAATTCCTCAAAACTATTCGAATCTAAAAAGCTTTCTAGACGTTCTTTTGAATTCATTGAATGATGGTATTGACAATGAATACATACCTTTAAGTTTTTCATTACTTCTTTCGTATACATTATTTTTTTGCAATTAGGACATTTTGTCATGATCCCTTCAGGTACATCATGCTTTGCCGCTTTTGAAGGAATGGTTACATATTTTTTCTTTTTTGGCTTTGTAAAAATCGTTTTTAACAAGGTGAAACCTCCTGTAAACAATTTAGGCTGTTTTCGTTTTTTCGAAGAGCACCATTTTGCAAACCAATAAAGCATGTAATTAACCAAGTGGTCTGACCACTAGCACTTAAAAATAAATAGGTGTAAAGGACTGTCCCTTATCCTATTTACTATAAAGTAGTCAACTTAAGAAATGTGTATAAAATTGTCATTGAAAATTCGACAATTTTCTCAAGTCGAGATAGGCTTTCCTAACCTCGGCTTCCTGTCTTCTCATAAGTGCATCTGCCAATTGCACATATTCTTGTTTAGGTGGCTCCTCTTTAGTAATTTCTAAAGAAAGATAATAATCCTTTAAAATTGTCCATATTTTTAAGAATAAATGATTATCAGCTAATTGGACAATTTTCAAGAAAAAATCGTCATCCGTAAAGGTATTTGTCTTCACCAAATTGTTTAATGAAAGAATTTGTTCATCTGTTGCTTTCATTAATAATAGCCATAAACAATCAATTTCCAGCAAATATTTCGTTTCAATAATATCATGTTTTGCTTTATCATCCTGCAAAATAAAAGTAGCTATCAGTTGGACGAGTTGATGTCCTTTAAAATCACGAATAAATGTACCTTCCCCTCTTCGGGTTTCAATTAAACCAAGAAGTTCAAGGGCTCTTAGGGCTTCCCGAACGGAAGAGCGCCCAACATTCAGGCGCTCGCATAACTCACGTTCAGAAGGGATTCTATCACCAGCTTTTAGACCATCTCTTTCGATCATGCCTCGAAGCCGATTAACAATTGAAATATATATCTTCGTATCCTTTGGAGGTTGATTCACGTTCACAAATCACTCACTTTTCCCAATAACTGCCAAACGACGTGTTCTTTCCTTAATTTCCTCAAGGTCAACCTTTATTCGAGCTACACCAGTTTCCATCGCAGCCTTTGCTACACCTGCAGCAACCTCTGGTGCAACTCTCGGATCAAATGGACCAGGGATGACATAGTCTGCATGCAACTCATCTTCTCTAATTAAACTTGCAATGGCTTCAACTGCAGCTATTTTCATTTTTTCATTGATATGTGTGGCTCTAACATCTAAAGCCCCTCGGAAAATACCAGGGAAAGCAAGAACATTATTTACTTGGTTCGGAAAATCTGATCTTCCTGTACCAATAACAGCTGCGCCTGCGGCTTTTGCTTCATCAGGCATTATTTCTGGAGTTGGATTTGCCATTGCAAAAATGATCGGATCTTGATTCATTGTCTTAACCATTTCCGCAGTCAGCGCACCTGCTGCTGAAACACCGATGAACACATCCGCTCCTTTAATGACATCTCCTAAGCTTCCGCTAAGCTTATCACGATTTGTATATTTCGCCACAGCATTTTTTATTTCATTCATCCCTTGTGGACGGCCTTCATAAATCGCACCTTTCGTATCACACATAATAATATCTCTTACTCCATATGTGTA
Organism: Bacillota bacterium; assembly: GCA_023387295.1. Lineage (GTDB taxonomy): Bacteria > Bacillota > Bacilli > Bacillales > Cytobacillaceae > Cytobacillus. Next base: position 12,430 of record JAEWIG010000013.1, read on the forward strand.
TAAAAGCTTGATGATCGCAATTCCAGCTGCACCAGCTCCATTCGCAACGACACGGATTTCATTTAATTTCTTATTCGTAATCTTTAATGCATTCACAAGACCAGCCACTGTTACGATTGCAGTTCCATGCTGATCATCATGAAAAACAGGAATATTCGCTTCTTTCTTTAATCGGTCTTCAACCTCAAAGCAATGTGGCGCTGCAATATCTTCTAAATTAACTCCACCAAAGGTTGGTTCAAGTAATTTTACAGTTTCTACTATTTTATCAACATCTGTCGTATTTAAACATATTGGAAATGCATCCACACCAGCAAAGCTTTTAAAAAGAACAGCTTTTCCTTCCATTACTGGTAATGCAGCTTCAGGACCTATATTTCCTAACCCAAGAACAGCAGTACCGTCAGAAACAACAGCAACCATGTTGCCCTTCATTGTATATTCATATACAGTTTCAGGTTTATCATAGATTTCTTTGCATGGCTCAGCAACACCTGGGGAATAGGCAAGGCTTAAATCTCGAGCATTTTTCACAGGAACCTTAGATTTCGATTCTAATTTCCCTTTATTTACCCTATGCATATGTAATGCTTCATCGCGTAAAGTCAAGTGTCTTCACTCCTATAAAATAATTCTAGCAATAAAATTCCCTCTGGTTGCATTTCTCAAATAGCTCGCTTACGATTACTTCGTTAACTTCGAGTCTTGCTCAATGAATCTAACGACCATTTTTTCTTCACAAAAAGTGGTCAGACCAGTTTGCCTCTTTTTAGAATATAACATATTTTATGTTCATGTAAAGTGTTAGCGCTTTAGGATTACGTTATTTTCTCCTAATATATTTTTCAACTCATCAATAAAGCTTTTCGACGAATTGACCATATCCTCTTCGCCTAAGCGAATACTTTTTTCTGTACTTTCGTAATAAACGACTACTTGTGTAGGCC
>JAEWIG010000238.1 GCA_023387295.1 Bacillota bacterium
TGAGAAAATAAACTTATAAAAGTGGCTACCCCATTAAGGTTTTCTAGTGGTTTCTGCATTTTATGTCTTAAATTAATAAGAAATAGGAGTTGCGAAAATTGACTAGAATCAACACAGAAAAATCTCCAAAAACTATTAACCAACATAAACTAGAATGCAGTAATATTAAGGCGGACTATGAATTAATTATAAAATCATTGAATGGATTAGAGGATTGTTATTTCTCCATCGTTGATGCCTCAGGGAAAATTATTTTCGTATCAAAAGACTTTGAAAGCTTAGATGGATACGTTACAAGCGATATAATCGGAAAAAATATATTGGATGTTTACAAGCTAGGGGAACAAAATAGTGTTCATATGAGGGCAATAAATGAAAAACGAGTGTTGAAAAATACTCTATTAAAATATCCTTCAGTTGATGGGAAGCCTGTACAGCTCGTTATGGATATCCATCCGATTTTTTCAGGCAAAGAAGTGATTGGCTCGATTGCCATTAGTCGTGATACAAGTAAAATCCAAGCTCTTACAGATACCGTTTTATTGCTCCAAAAGTCACTTAATAATCAACTTAAGAAAACGAGCAATAATGGTACTCAATTTTGCTTTGATGACATCATTGGATCAGGCACATGCATGAAAAATGTCATTACTAAGGCGAAAAAAATGGCACGCTCCGAGTCTCGAATAATGATATTAGGAGAAACCGGAACTGGTAAAGAACTATTTGCCCAAAGCATCCATAACGAAAGCTCAAGAGCTAAGGAGCCTTTTATCGCAGTAAACTGTTCAGCTATTCCTGATACATTATTGGAAAGCATCTTATTCGGGACAAATAAAGGGGCATTTACCGGAGCTGAGGATAAACCAGGTTTATTTGAAGAGGCAAAAAACGGAACACTTTTCTTAGACGAGCTTAATTCAATGAGCATCGTTCTTCAGGCAAAGCTATTAAGAGCACTAGAAACAAATCGAATTCGTCGTGTCGGTGGGAACAAAGAAATACCTGTAAACCCACGAGTGATTAGTGCGATGAATATTGATCCACTAGAAGCAATTGAAACTGAAAAGATGCGCAGTGATTTCTATTATAGATTAGCTGTCGTTACGCTAGAATCTCCACCTTTACGGGATAGACAAGAGGATATTATTACACTCGCTATGTTTTATATTAAAAAATACAATAAAATTCTCGGAAGAAAAATTAATGAGCTATCATCAGAAGTCATCCAGTTATTCGAAAAATATAGATGGCCTGGAAATGTTCGGGAGTTGTGTCATACGATAGAACATGCGATGAACATGGTCGATCCTACGGATACCTCCATATTAGTGCAGCACTTACCCGCATTTCTTCAGGATAACAGCAATCAAAACCACCAATCACCAATTACCATACCAAAAGGCAATGATTATAAAGAAATTATGCTACAAGTTGAAAAAGACTTCCTAACACAAGCACTAAAACGACATAACGGTAATATGAATCAAACCGCTATCGAATTAGGCCTTACTAGGCAGTGTTTATTTTATAAGCTAAAACGATTATCCATCGATATTCAGCATGAGATTCATATTGGATAGTTCTAATGAAAAAGGGGTCAGGCCTGACGATTGTCAGACCTGACCCCTTTTGAGGTTACTGGATATATTTCGAGGTAACCCTCTGTAAATGCCTATCTATAACAGCAACAAACTCCTTCTAGCATGCTGCTGTTATAGATAGGCTTTCTCTGTATTATTTAAAATCAACCGAACTTGATTCAGCTAACATCATTCCTTTTGTCTCAGGAGCCATAGCTATTGACACAACTAGTCCAAGAACTGTGATCACTACCCCCACAAGCATCGTTGGTCCAATTCCATATGCCCCCATGAAAATCGGTAATGCATATGTAGATACAACGGTCCCAATTCGACTAAAAGCCATCGCTGCCCCTACTGCCGAAGCTCGAATCTCAGTTGGGAAAAGTTCATTCGGATAAAGCCATTGCAAAATGCCAGGGCCACCAGAAAAAAACGCATACATACCGAAAGCAGCAACAACAACCCATATATTAGCATTTGGGAAAAATCCCAAAATCGCTAATGCAATACTCATAATGGCAAAGCTGCCAATAAGCAATGGACGACGACCCATGGAGTTCAACCAAAACATTGCAGGAATACAGCCAATTAAGAAAAACATACTAATAATTACTTCTCCTAAAATAGCTTCCTTCCCAGCTCCGAAGCCAAATGCATCCATTATTTGTGGACCAAATGTATACAGACCAAACATCGGCACCACTTGACAAGCCCATATTGTACCTATAAAAATGATTCTTCTAAGATAGCCTTTTTTAAATAGCTGGCTATACTGGGTCTTCTTTACTTCTTGGGTTTCTAATTCCACATCAGCACCAAATAACTTTCGAACAATGGCACGAGCTTCTTCTATGCGACCTTTTCCTGCCAACCATCTTGGTGATTCCGGAATATTCCATCTTCCAATTAGTAGAAGTATACAAGGAATAACAGCACTCCCTAGCATCAATTGCCAGCCATATTCTACATCGCATAAATAATAGCCCACAATATTCGCCGCGGTTGCCCCTACATACCAAGCCGCTGCGATCATACCCATTGAAATAGCCCTGTACTTTCGCGGTGTGAATTCCGTTACGAGAGAAGTTGCGATTGGGTAGTCAGCACCAATAACAACACCGATTAAAAACCTCATGACAACAAGCTGCATAGGAGTAGAAACAAACATAGTACCAATAGAAATAATTGCAATTGCAATAATATCGGCGGTGAACATCTTCTTTCGTCCTACTAAATCTGTTACATATCCACCTAGAGCAGTTCCAATAAAAAGCCCTACTAATGCAGATGCACCAACTAACGCATTCCAGTGTGCATCTAAATTCAGTTCAGGTCCTAATTGGGTAAGGGCGACACCGATAATCACCAAAACATAACCATCTAAGAACGGTCCACCACTTGCAAATAGGATCATCTTTTTAAGAAAAGGTGTTAGTTCTACATCATCAAAACTTTTTTTGCATGCATACTCTTACCTCCCTTTTTGCTTAGCATACAGGGCTGCCAATGCAGTTAGTCCATTAATGGTCGGTGGGATTTAAACAATAATCCCACCGACCTAAGTTTCACATTATTCGTCTGTTCTTTCGTATTCGAATGATAACAGTCGACACTTTTTGTTTTTAGTGCCAAATGTACTATTTCCATTCAATAATGCCAAAGTTTAGATAAGGCTTCGCTTGTGTGTAAGCATCAATTACTCTAAAGTGAACTTTATTGTCACCCATTTTCCACATTTGCGTCTTAATTGTTGCCCCTGGAAGAAGGGAAGCCGTAATGCGAGTCTTGAAGCGTGTTAATCTTTCTGGTTCTCCAGGAATAAATGTTTTGATAAAATGACGACAAGCAACTCCTGCAAAGCTTACAGCATGAAGAATTGGTTTCATCTGACCATTTGCTTTGGCATATTCCCAGTCAATATGCTGAGGGTGGTAATCCCCAGATAATCGATAAATCAATGCTTGATTTTCTGGAATACGCTCTTCTATTTCAAAATCTGGATCTCTTTCTGGGATTTCTACAATATCTTTTGGTGGTTTCGGACCTCCAAAGCCTCCATCATAAATTAAGCAATCCCAGCTTTCGTTCGTAAAGATTTTTGTTCCTGTTTCATCATAAGTTTCGCCTACATGCTGAGCTAACAAACCTCTGTCTGGCCCACGGTCATATAAGCCTTTAAGTAATACATGTGTGCTTAACTTCCCTGACAATTTTGTAAGTGGTTGATGGAACTGTAAATCAAATCCCCAGTGAAGTGATCCTGCATAATTGTATCCATAATCGATCGTTTTTGTAACTTCACTGTCTACAATTGGCATTGCTGCAAACATCGGAAGAATTTTTAAATCCTTTTCGTAAACATATTCCAGATCTGTCTTCCCATCAACACCGGCACCACAGCCAAGTGCAAAAAGAATTAAATCTTTAAAATCATAGTCTCTTTCAAAAGGTCCAAATGTTTGTCCAACCATTTCTGTTTTAATCGCCATTTTAGTTCATCCTCACTTTTTTAGTTATCATTTTTAGTAAAAGTTAGTTATGACTTACGATTGCACACACAACGATTTTCTTAACCACCTCCTTACATTCAATCTATTAATATAGATAAATACATTTATATTAATTGTGAAGTTTTTCACAATTGGTTATAATCTAGCTCATGAGATTTAGTATTTAATGTAATAATTTTTTTTGTACTTTATAAGTGCATGTACGTGGGAAGCATGTCTTTATTTCAATAAAGCTCGGTACTTTGAATTCAGCCATATGTGTACGACAGTATTCTAAAATCTCTTCTTCAGAGAGCTTTTTACCGTCTTTTACAATAACAAAAGCCTTTACAGCTTCATCACGAATAGGATCAGGTACACCAATTACCGCCGCTTCAGCGATTTTTGGATGACCCATTAGAATATTTTCAATTTCTGTCGTTGAAATATTTTCACCTGACCGTTTAATCATATTGACCTTTCGATCAACGAAGTAAAACCAACCATCCTCATCTACATAGCCTTTATCGCCTGTATGCAACCAACCTTCTGCGTTCAAAGTCTTTGCGGTTGCCTCTGGGTCATTGTAATATTCTTTCATGAGCGTTCTACCAGGTACACCCTTTATATAAATCTCACCGATTGTATGAGGCGGAAGTTCATTTCCTTCCTCATCAATAATTTTTGCTTCATACGATAATCCAGGTTTCCCAATAGATGGCCATCTTCTTTCACCACATGGAGGGTCAGTAATTATACCGACAAGCGATTCGCTTAGACCATAAGAAGTAAAGAGTCGAACTTGATATCGCTCTTCGAAAGCCTTTTTTTCCTCCTCAGTAAGCGAAAGATAGAAAAACACTTCGCGGACACAGTGATCTCTTTCCCATTCCTGCTGCGGTTGCAGCATCATCGTCCGAATCATCATTGGTATACACTCTGTAATAGTTGCTTTATATTCGCAAACTTGTTTCCAAAATCTCCTTGCGCTGTATTTCTCGACGGAAATCATCGTTGCGCCTACTGAAATCACAGGCATTAAGGCACTAAGCTGAAAATCAACATGAAACGCAGGCATGATGGTTAGAAACCGATCATCTGATCTCATAGATAGTTGCCATGCGGTAAAAAAACCGGAATATAATAGATTACAGTGGGTTAGAACGACACCTTTTGGCTTTGAAGTTGTCCCAGATGTAAACAAAATTTCCACAGCATCATCACTACTTAAAGTTCTTAGCTCCTTTAATTCCTTTGGCTGCTTATTCTTCATTTCTGTAAAGCTAATCGTTCCAGAAATAGGTTTTTCGCTTCTTGCCAACAAGATCGTATGAATGCTACTACTATTGCTTTGAATACTTCCTTCATAAAAAGGTAAAAACTCTTCTTCCGTTACGACTGTACCAACACCGCAACGTTCAATAATATCTTCACATTCTTCTTGTGAATATTTCGTATTTAACGGAACCATAATCGCGCCAATTTTTGCGAGACCAAACCAACACATGATAAATTCAGGGCAGTTATAAAGCTGTATGGCAACCTTGTCAGCCTTTTTTATTCCTAGATCGAGGAAAAGGTTTGCTGCTTTATTAATTTCTTCATTAAATTGAGGATAAGTGTATTCTCTTTTCCTACCGTTGCAGTCATGAAAGATCAAGGCTTTTTTTTCACTATCAGTACGGGACAGTTCGTCCCATAAATCTCGCAAAGTCCTATTCCCTACTATATCTCCCAATTTTTCCACCTTCTTTATAATTGCCCTGTTAAACTAGACTGTTGGCTTCAACAGAGCTAACTTTAAGATATGATGCGTTATTCTATCGATTAACCGTATCTAAATTCAACACCCATTGTGCCTTCCGGATACTCCCATTTTTTAATGACTGTACCTAAGCACAATATTCTACATGTGCCACATTCCAAACAGCCAGCATAATCAAATGATAATGTTTCATTTTCATTCAGCTTGTATAAGCCTGCGGGACAAGCATTAACAAGCTTCATTTTTTCCTTCAAATCCGGATAATTTGGGTCAATTTCTATATGTGCATTCTCTTCATCGACAAAAAATTTATTTACGCCTAATTTTTCCTCAACACTCATACTCATACTGATTTAACCCCCTTTAATCCATCCTTTACTAGATTCATAAGACCGACTTCTTTTAGATGCTTCATTGCTTTTTTACGTAATGGCACAGCCGGTTTGCCATCAATAATAAACATATCTGCCATAATATCTGACAACATAGAAGGATATTGGTTGAAGATTCGAGGATTTTCCATAAATGAAGGAAAATTCTTATATACAGAAAGATCATTCATAATAAAGCTATTATCTAGCATTGTTTTATAGCTTTGGAGAGTAGCAGAACTGAAGTCACCTTTTTCTTTTGCTTCAAGAACCGCTTTTGCTGCCAACTCACCTGATGTAATCGCTAGATCCATTCCTCTTACCATATAGCCGATGTTTAAACAGAATCCTGCAGCATCCCCACAAATGAGATAGCCATCTCCATATAATGTTGAAACCATTGACAAGCCTGCCTCAGGTACTACATGTCCACTTCTTTCCACAAGCTTTCCGTCTTTAATTAATGGCGCAATTTCAGGATGGTTTGAAAAACCGACAAGCATATCTTCAATTGTTTTTTTGCTATCTCCTATATGATTCAGCCCTAGTACCAATCCGATAGAGATGCTTTCCTTGTTCGTATACAGGAAGCCTCCACCTACTAGTCCGTTGCTAGGATATCCTGCATATAAGGCTGCGGCACCTTCATTACCTGTTAAGCCAAAACGATCTTCGATAACCTTTGCAGGTAGCTCGTAAGTTTCCTTCACTCCAACAGCAACTTGAGAAGGTTTAACTCTTTCTCTTAAACCAGCTTTTTCAGCTAATAAAGAATTTACACCATCTGCTAGAATGACTACATCTGCTGTCATTTCTTCACCGCCGCAGATTACACCTGTGACACGGTTATTTTCTACCATTAATTCATCAACTTTAATACCAGCTGTACAAGTTGCTCCTGCTTCTTCAGCCTTATCAAAAAGCCAACGGTCAAACTCACCACGCATCACCACATAAGAATCGCTGCCTTGCTGAGCCAACCGTGGAGAACGATAATCAAATGTGACGGCATCATTTTCTGTCATCATGCAAATACGCTCTTTAACAACTCTTCTCTCAACTGGAGCTTCCTCTGCAAAGTTCGGAATGATTTTTTCTAAACTGTGAGCATATAAGCGACCACCGGTCATATTTTTAGAACCGCCGTAATTTCCTCTCTCAATGAGTAGAACTTCTAAACCTTTCTGTGCCAGAATATATGCCGCCGTAGACCCTGCAAGGCCCCCTCCTACAATAATAGCGTCAAAATCACTCAATTCTTTCACCCCTTATCAAAGTTGTGCTTGATTTGCTTTTCTATTTTTACTGTGTTCCTGAGAAGCTGATGGTAGCCTCTCAGGAACACAAGTGAATGTTCAAATTTACAGTGCTTTCATTTTCTCAACGATTTTAGGTAGTACTGTGTAAATATCTCCGACAATACCAATATCAACTTGCTTAAAGATTGGTGCATTTTTATCCTTATTGATAGCCACTAAAGTTTTCGCTTGGTTTACACCAACCATGTGTTGAATTTGACCTGAAATACCAACAGCAACATATACATCTGGCTTCAGAACTACACCGGATACACCAATATAGCGCTCTTTGCTCATCCACTTCTCACCTTCAGCAATTGGACGGCTACATGCCATTTCGGCACCCATTAAGCTTGCAAGCTCTTCTGCCATTTTTAAATCTTCTTCCGCTGCGAAACCACGTCCAACACCGATAACACGTTTAGCTGCACCTAAGTTAACTACTTCACCTTGTTTTGGACGGTGCTCAATAACACGAACACCTGCTACCTCTGGTTCTGCAGCCACTTCTGTTACTTTTCCTTGTCTAGCTTCATCTTTCGCTGCTTTTTCAAATACACCTGAACCAACTGTGACAACAACCGTTTCTGATAATGCTTTTTCCGTACGAATTGCAGCGCCACCATATACCATGTGTTTCACAATGACATTGCCGTCTTCAACAGCAAACTCAGAAATATTTGAAAGGGCACTAGTTTTTAATTGAGATGCGATTTTTCCTGCAATAAGCTTACCGCTAACAGAAGGATAAACCATGACTAACTTTGCTCCTTCTGCACGAAGCATTTCAGCGATTGATTTAGAATATCCTTCAATCATTCCTTCTGTTTTTCCATATACAAATACTTGGTCAGCTCCAAAAGCAATTGCTTCTTCCGCTTGAGCTTTGTCACCGAATAATACAACAGATACTTGCTCGCCTAATTGGCGTCCTCCACTGCAAAGTTCCGCTACAGCAGCTTGATCGTCAGTTATAATCCAAACATTATTTAAAGTCATGATATCTCCACCTCTTTTATCAAATCAGATTATTTCAGTTCAGCACTAATTAATTTTACGAATGACTCTACAACTTCATCAGAGTCGCCTTCTAAAATGTTCAATTGACGAGCTACTTGCTCAGGTGCTAGTGTGCTAATTACCTCACTAGTTGGGTTATTGTCCCCTAAGTTAATGTCAGCTACAGAGTATTTAGTCATTGGTTTTTTGTTCGCTGCGATAATATCTTTCATCCCTGCAATACGTGGGGTATTAATTTCTGAAGTTACTGTAAGAACCGCTGGTAACGAAACTTCTAATACTTGAATTTCATTATCCATTGCACGTTCAACAATTACTTTGTTTCCTTCAGGAGTAATTTTGTTTACTGAGTTTACAACCGGTACACCTAGTAATTCACCTAACTGGTTACCGACTTGTTGTGCATATAAATCAGATGAACCTGCTCCACAAAGTACTAGATCGTATTCGCCCATTTGTTTGATTGCTGCTTCTAAAGCACGTGCAGATTGGAAAGTGTCTAGATTTTCTGCCGCTTCATCAGCTACAACAAATAATTCATCTAATCCACGAGAAATGATATCTTTTTTCATTTTTGGATTTTCGAGAATTTTCCCACCAACACTTAACCCTAATAACTGACCGCCCACAGCGTCAATAATTTGCTTTCCTGCTTCCACAGCATTTAAATCATATGAACCAAATTTCCATTCCGCTTTATCAAATGAGACTTGACGATCTTTTGTAATGACAATATCCTGTTCTTCTGGAACCGCTTTACAACATGCAATAACTTTCATAATGTACACCTTCTTAATCATTTAATTTGTTGTATATAATAGTAGATTTTTACAGGGTGGATGAGATACATTTATCGATTCGAAAATGCATCTCGTTCCTCCTAATTAGATAATCGTTTTTTATCAGGTTAGGATTTTTTAATAATCCCTTTTTCACATAATTCTTCGATTTGCTTGCTAGAATACCCTAAGTTACTTAAGATATCTTCCGTATCCATTCCAAGCGTTGGCATTGGACGCCATACTTGTCCTGGATTGTTTTTGAATTTAGGGAAGATATTTGGACCCTTAACTTTCTTGCCCTCAATGTTATCCCACTCAATGAAAGCATCACGAGCCACAAAGTGAGGGTGATTTGGTAACTCTTCAATCGTCAGCACTTTATTTGCCGCAATCTTAGCATCAGAGAAATCTTTTTCTACGTCATCTACGAATTGAGTTAAAAGATATTCTTCAAGCTTTTGTTCGATAAGCTCTGCTTTAGGACCATCTAGCCATAGAGCACTCGTTCCTTCTGGATACTCTTCTGTTCCCCAAAGATAGCCTAGACCAATTCTTTCAAGAATCGCTTGATTTTGCTTCGCTCCATATAGACATAAGCTAATGAAACCATCTTTACATTTATATACACCAATACCGCATAAGTTTTGATGTCTAGCCCCAGCACGTGGATAAGTGATTCCTGCGTTCAAGTAATCCATCATGTAATAGGCACCAATGCGAAGCATAACTTCATACATGGCTACATCAATACTTTCTCCCTTGCCTGTTTTTTGCGCTTTATAAAGAGCTGCTAAAGATGATCCAACTACCATAAGTGAAGTTGCATAATCACCTGTATAAGGAGAGGCAATCATTGGCTGTTCTTCTGTACCATTTTGAGCTAAATAACCGCTAAATGCCTGAGCCGTTTGATCATATGCTGCACGATTCACACGGTCTTCAACACCATAATGACCATATCCAGAAACATGAACGATAACTAGCGATGGATTGTGTTCCCACAATAATTCATCTGTAATGCCGCGCTTAGCAAAAGCAGGTCCTTTGCTTGATTCAATAAAGATATCTGCATCTTTAATCAGTTTCAGGAAAACCTCTTTACCTTCCTCTGAGAAGATATTCATGGATAAACTGCGCTGATTACGACGTTCTAATTCTTTTACATACGTTGTATCCCGCATGGAATCACCAGTGAATGTATTCTCAATCCAAGTAACATCTGCTCCCCATTCTGCCATTAACTCAGCTGCTACTGGACCAGCAATTTCAACTGCAGAATAAACAACTTTTAACCCCTCTAAATTTCCGAAAGCTGGTATGTTTGTTCCTTTTGCCATAAAATAAATCCTCCTCTCTACAATTGAAAAATCTATATAATAAGAAAGTTATTTTCGATTAACGATATTTTTTAAGAACTGCTCTTCCAGCAGTTAGAATTTGCATTTCATCAGATCCGCCAGATACTCTATCTACACGGAGGTCGCGCCAGAAACGAGCGATACGGTGGTCACCAGCGATAGCAACTCCTGCTAATACTTGCATTGCATCATCTACTACTTCAAAAGCAGCATTTGCGCAATAGTACTTACACATAGCAGCATCACCTGAGTTCATTTCACCATTATCAAATTTCCATGCTGTTTCAAAAATCATGTTGCGCATGTTTTTAACTTTGATGCCCATGTTACAGAACTTCTCTTGAATTAATTGGGTACGGCCAATTGCTTCACCGAATTGAACACGTTGGTTTGCATATTTAGCTGCATCTTCAAGTGCACAATAAGCAGTAGCGTAGTTTGTGCAAGCAACTAGGAAACGTTCAAAGTCAAATTCTTCTTTCACACGGTTGAAGCCATTGCCTTCTTTACCGAACATGTCTTTTTCTTCTAATTCAACATTGTCGAAGTAGATTTCACAGCAGCTGTCCATGCGTAAACCTAATTTTTCAAGCTTTTCAATTTTGATTCCTGGTAAAGTCATATCGACAAACCACTCAGTGAACGTATCATAGTTTTCAGAGTCTCTCGCCATTACTACTAGGTAAGGTACGCCAGCTCCACTTGTGATGAATGTTTTATGTCCGTTTAAATATACTTTTCCATCTTTACGAGTGTAAGTCGTTTGAAGACTTCCAACATCTGATCCAGCACTTGGCTCCGTAATCGCTGAGTTCCACATTTGCTTTCCAGTTCCATGTAAAGCCATGATTTTCTCAATTTGTTCTTCTGTACCTTCACGTAAAATGGTCGTGAATCCTGGTAATTGATATAAAACGTAAGTAGGTGCACCTAAGCGTCCAAGTTCTTCCCAAGCAGCTGCTAAAGTTACTAGACCTGCATCAAAACCACCATGTTCTTCAGGTAATAAAATACTGTCGATACCTAGGTCAGCTAGTTCTTTTACGAATCTTTCTGGATATTTACTGTTTTTATCGCACTCATCAAAATAAGCATCCCAGTTTTCACGAGCCATCAGCTCTCGAATACCCTTAACTAATAACTCTTGTTCGTCTGTAAATTTAAAATCCATAACTAAACCCTCCAATATTTTTTATGAATTGTGGCTAGTATTCCTCTGCTAATTTGAAGAGGAACACTGAATTGATGCAGTTTTCTAGCTCAGAATGTTGAACACATTCTAGCAATCTTGTAGTAAAAGAGCTTTCGGTATGCCAAAGTTGATAAAACAACGGACACCCTCCTACAATGATTGCTGTTGGCAGAAACTTTAGTTCTCTCTTAACCATTGAAACAATGTGAAATTATTCACATGATATGATACATGATGCTTTCTTTCTTTCGTTTTTTCGTAAGGTGTTTTTAATTTTTCTTATTTTTTTCTTGCTTCGCTTTTGCTATATGGTAATCTAGCGCCCAACCATCTTTCTTAACTTCTCTAAAGAATGATAGCGGGATAAGGATACAAACGATCATCATCGGTAATCCACCTAATACGGAAGCCGTTTGTAATGGCTGCAGTCCGCCCAACATGAGAAGACAGATTGCTAATGCACCAAGAATGAATGCCCATACTACACGGTTTAAGCGAGTAGGTTCATCGTTCTCTGTAATGTTTTTCGTTGTTACCATCGCTAACGTATAAGCTACACCGTTAATAAATGTCGCCGTAGAGATGAAAGCGTAAACTAGGAAAATAGGTAATACGATTTTTGCAAAAGGTAATGTAGCCCAAATCTCTACAATTGCTCGAGCCGGACCAGATTCCTGCATAATCGCACCAATATTTAATATTCCTTCATAATGAGTGTTCATCGCGAAGTTCGTAAAGATTGCAAACACGACTACTTGTCCAATAACAATAGAACCTAATGCCCCTAAGCAGAATTGACGAACAGTTCTTCCTTTGGAAATTTTCGCAAGGTAGATTGCATACGTGATAACGCAGTTTAAGAACCATGCCCAGTAGAAAATTGTCCAAGCTTGCGGGAATCCTGATCCACCATAAGTATCTGTATAGAATGTCATTCTAATAATATTTTGTAGCATTGTTCCAACAGCATCAGTAAAGCCGTTTAAAATGAATGATGTAGGACCGAATACTCCGACAAAGATAAGAGCGAAAAACGTTAACCAAACTCTTATGTCGCTAAGGATTTTAATCCCTTTCTGTATTCCGAAATAAACGCTTACAGAGAATAAGATAATCCAAGCAATTAAAATATATCCATCAAGGGCTAATGTATGTTCAACACCAAAAATCTTAGAAATCAGTTCTGCAACAAGAGGTGTACCTAACCCTAATGACGTTCCTACCCCGGCAACCATCCCGATAATATAAAGATTGTCGATTAGTTTACCTAACCATCCATCCTTACTTTTACCTAAAACGCTACATATACTACTTGGCTTAACAACATCTCTTTTTTTAACAAAGAAGCTATAACCAACTGCTACACCAATGACTACATACATGGCACATGGGATAAGTCCCCAATGGTACATCCCATAGGCGGAAGCCCAGTTCGCTGCTTCTAGTGAAAATGGTTCCGCCCCATGCGGTGGAGTTTCTAAATAGTAATACCATTCAATCGTTCCCCAATACAGGAGCGTAGCACTTGATGTAGAAGTAAACATCATTCCTAACCAAGTACTAGTTTTAAACTCTGGCGGACCCTCTCCTAGTTTCTTATCCTTGAGTTTACCGAAAATTAAATACATAGCTATAAAGAAGAGTATTATTACATACCACTCAAAAGCCCAACCAAGATGATTTGTCGTCCAAGCGAGAGCTTTACTGGATAATTCATTTGCTTTGTCAAGGTCACTAATAATAAATGCACAAACAATGGTAATTAGTATTAAAGGCGGCCAAAAGAGCATATGGTCGAGTTTCAATTTCTTTTTTTCCATGTAATTCGACTTCCTTCCGTTATCCTTTTTACGAGTACTGGCCTATTTTGAGCAAATTACATCTTTCATTGTTTAATTTGATTTAAAAAATCCTTTTCTCTTTATTTCCTCCTTTTAAATGAATGGTTGTGAAGGAATTCACAATCAAAACTATGATTTCCTCTTTTCGTTTATATATAATGCAAGTGC